>CAMMNR010000118.1 GCA_946498265.1 uncultured Clostridium sp.
CAAAAAAACTTGCCATAAGGCAAGTTTTACTGGAGCTTATGATGGGGACTTGAACCCATGACCTCAGCCTTACCAACATACCTTTGCCAAAATATATCTTCTGCTCTATGTCTCAAAATCCCTTAAAAATACTAGCAAAATCGCTAGTATTTTTCATTTGCTGTCAATTCTAAAATTTGCTGACACCTACTGACACCTATACCTATAATTTGACATAGATTTATGTGATTTAGAACTACCTAAAACTCTCTAAAAAGATTTAAAACTTTTTAGAAAATATGATAAAATATAACTATATATCTTGAAGCTAATAAAAAGTAAGGGGAACTAATGAAATATTTTGTATCTGCGGACATACACGGATTTTATGATGAATGGCAAATTTCTTTGAAAGATAAAGGTTTTGATATAAATAATCCAGAACATAAAATTGTTGTATGTGGAGATTTGTTTGACCGAGGCAGACAACCACGAGAGATTATTGATTTTATTCTTTCTCATAAAGATAAATTTATTTTAATTCGCGGCAATCACGAAGATTTAATGCAAGAAATGATAGACAGGAACAAAAATAATTTTGCAGATTTATCAAATGGGACAGCATATACTATTGTGGATTTATATCCCGAATGGCAAGTAAGTGAATTTGATTTAAAAAAAATTGCAATGGAAACAAGACTTCAAGAAGTGTTGGATATGTGTGTAGATTATTTTGAAACGGAACATTACATATTTGTTCACGGTTGGATACCAATTATTGAAAATTGCTATTTATATGATAGCGAATGGAGGAAAGCAAGAAAAGAACGTTGGCAGAAAGCACGCTGGGCAAACCCTGTGGAAATGTATAGATATAAAATTTTTGAACCAAACAAAATAATAGTTTGTGGGCATTGGCATTGTAGCGCATTATGGCACGAACAAAATCCAAAACAATATGATGAATTTGGAGAGAAAGCAAGTTTTGAACCTTTCATCACAAAAGATATGATAGCACTTGACGCTTGCGCAGTTTATTCACATAAAGTGAATGTTGTTGTATTAGAGAATTAAAAAACAGCACTAGTAGGAAACTTTATTCTAGTGCTGTTTTATGTTTAAATTTTTCTAAAAGGTTAACTTTAGTACGTTTTTACATCAAAATATAAACCAAAATAAAAGGAAAAACTTAAAAATTAGCATATTTATTTTATAATTTTATACAAAAATAAAGATTTTATGTTATAATAACATTAAATAAACTTCCGATAATAAAAAATTATAGGAACAAAAGGAGCTGTTATGACACCAGAAGCCAAAGCAAGAATTGTTATTGACAAGAACCTTGAACTTGCGGGATATGTAATTCAGGACATGAAAGAATTTAATAGATTTGCGTCTAAGGGGGTTGCTGTTAGGGAGTATATGACATCTGTTGGTCCTGCTGATTATGTTTTATTTATTGATGGTGAGCCTGTTGGTGTTATAGAAGCAAAAAAATCTGATATGGGCGAGAACATAACTACGGTGGAAGAACAGTCATTAGGTTATGCAAAATCTAAACTTAAATGGATAGATAATAAGCCATTACGATTTTTATATGAAAGTACTGATATTATAATAAATTTTACAGACTTAAGTGATGAAAAGTGTAGAGCGAGAAAAATATTTAATTTCCATACTCCAGAGCAACTTTCTGATTGGATAAAAGAAGAAAAAGAAGGCTATTCAACTTTAAGGAACAGATTAAAACACAATCTTCCAGAACTTCCAACAAAAGGTTATAGAGATTGTCAGATTATCGCTATAAAAAATTTAGAAAAATCTTTTGCTGATAATAAGCCAAGAGCTTTAATTCAGATGGCTACCGGTGCAGGCAAAACTTTTACTGCAATTTCATTTATTTATAGGCTTTTAAAATATGCAAAAGCAAAAAGAATCTTGTTTTTAGTTGATACAAAAAATCTTGGTGAACAAGCTGAAACCGAATTCCAAGCATATAAACCAAATGATGATGTAAGGCTTTTTACAGAGCTTTATAATGTTCAAAGACTAAATTCTTCTAATATTTCCAACTCTGCAAATGTTTGTATAAGCACTATTCAAAGGATGTATTCAATTCTTCGTGGCGAAGATTTAGACGAACAAGTTGAAGAAAATGTGCTTTTCAATTTTAAACCGAAAGAAATAAAATATAATCAAAAATATCCTTGTGAATTTTTTGATTTTATAATAATTGATGAATGTCATCGTTCAATTTATAATGTATGGCAACAAGTATTAGATTACTTCGACGCTTTTCAAATTGGTTTGACAGCTACACCAGATAAAAGAACATTCGGTTATTTTAATGAAAATGTTGTATCTGAATATTCAAGAGAACAGGCAATTATTGATGGTGTAAATGTGGGAGAAGATGAATATATCATTGAAACCAAAATTTCAACTAAAGGTGGATATATTTGCAAACAAAATATTCAAAAAAGAGATAGATTATCAAGAAAAACTCGTTGGGAAGAAATGGACGATGATTTGGTTTATGAGCCAACAGCACTTGATAGAACTGTTGTAAATAAATCAACAATAAGAAATATAATTAGAGCATTTAAAGAAGCTCTTCCGAAAATGTTTCCAAACCGAAGATTGCCAGATGGTAGACAAGAGGTGCCTAAAACTCTAATATTTGCAAAAACTGATAGTCATGCAGATGATATAATCAATATTGTACGGGAAGAGTTTGGTGAGGGTAATGAATTTTGTAAAAAAATCACATATCACACAGAAGAGAATCCAAAGACTCTTCTTGGTGATTTTAGAAACTCGTATTATCCAAGAATTGCAGTTACGGTTGATATGATAGCAACAGGAACAGATGTTAAGCCACTTGAATGTTTATTGTTTATGAGAGATGTGCGAAGTAAAAATTATTATGAACAAATGAAAGGAAGAGGAACAAGAACTTGCAATGCTGAAGATATGCAAAAAGTAAACAAAACAGTTCACGAAAATAAGCAGGGATTTGTGATTGTTGATGCTGTTGGAGTTACTAAATCTAAAAAGTCTGATAGTAGACCATTGGAAAGAAAACCATCTATGTCATTAAAAGATTTACTTATGAATATTGCTGGGGGAAATATAACTGAAGATATAATGATAAGTACTGCAAATAGATTGATTAGACTTGATAAAGTTTTAACAGACAAAGAAAGAGAAAGTTTTAAAGGGGTAAGCGGATATCAACCAAAAGAAATAATTTCAGATATATTAAATGCTTATGATGAAGATTTTATTAAACAGGGAACGCAGAAACACTTATCTATTGATAGAGAACCAACTAAAAGTGAAATAAAAGAATATCAAACTGAATTTGTTAAGGAAATATCAAAGCCTTTCTGTGATCCAAAATTCAGAGAAGTAATATTACAGGCAAGATCTTCTCATGACCAAATTATTGATACTGTAAATATTGACGAAGTCATTTCTTCTGGCTGGAGTTCAGAGCAAATAACAAAAGCTGAAAAAGTTATTGAAACATTTAAACAATTTATTCAAAACAATAAAGATGAAATTGATGCTTTGAGTATTATTTATAATAAACAATACAGGGAAAGGCCTTTAACTTTTGCCATGCTTGAAGAACTTTATGCAAAACTAAAATATAATGGCATTTCTTATGAACAAGTTTGGAATGCATATGGTTTGACTGAAAATAGTAAAACAAAGGTATCAAAAACAAAAATGTTAACAGATATAGTATCTCTTGTAAAATATTCTTTAGGTTATACAACGACACTTGCTCCATTTTCTGCTGAAGTAAATGAGAATTTCAAAAAATGGGTTTTTGCAAAAAATGCTGGAGGTGGCAGTAAATCACAATTTACAGACGAACAAATGCAATGGCTTAGAATGATAAAAGACCATATAACAACTTCACTCTATATCTCTCCAGATGACTTAGAATTATCACCTTTTGATGTGTATGGTGGACTTGGTAAATTCTACCAGCTATTTGAAAAAACATATGGATATATGAATATATTAAATGAAATGAATACCGCTTTAATTGCGGCTTAATAGGAGAAATTATGATAGATAAAACATCACTTGCCAACAATGTAACAAATTTATCAAATGTGTTAAGAGATGCTGGCGTAAGCTATGGAGATTACCTCGAACAAATAACATACTTAATATTTTTAAAGATGGCACATGAATATTCTTTGCCACCTTATAACAAAAATTTGGGATTGCCAGCAGAATGTTCTTGGGATAAACTAGAGGGATTATCAGGCGAGCCGCTAGAAGAAAAATATGTGGAAATTTTGAAAACTTTAGGTTCAAAAACTGGGATTATCGGAGAAATCTTTAAAGGTTCGCAAAATAAGATTGATAGTCCAGCATTATTATCAAGAACAATAAAAATGATAGGTGCTGAAAATTGGTCATCTCTTTCTGCAGATGTTAAGGGTGATATATATGAGGACTTATTAAAAAGATATAGCGAAGATATAAAAAGTGGTGCGGGTCAATATTTTACCCCAAGACCACTTATTAACACGATGGTTAAATGTGTAAAACCAGAACCTGGGAAAACTATAGTAGATCCAGCATGCGGTACTGGGGGATTCCTGTTGTCTGCTCATTCATATATTTCTGACCCTAATAGATATTCTTTAAATGTTGAACAAAAGAAATTTTTAAAAGATAAAACATTTTATGGTTGGGAAATTGTTAGATCAACATATAGATTGTGTTTAATGAATTTATTTTTGCACAATATTGGAGATATTTATTCTGATGTTGTTCCAATAAAAAGAGTTGATGCCTTGCTTCAAAAACCGTCCATGTCGTTTGATTATTGTTTAGCAAACCCACCATTCGGAACAAAATCTTCAATAAAAATAACTAATGAAGATGAAGAAAGTTCTGAAGATATGACTTATAATCGTCAAGATTTTTGGGTTACAACATCTAATAAACAATTAAACTTTGTTCAACATATTAGGTCTATTTTAAAAACGACAGGTAAAGCAGCAGTAATTGTTCCTGATAATGTTTTATTTGAAGATGGTGCAGGGGAAACTGTAAGGAAAAAATTGTTACAAATGACAGATTTACATACAATTTTAAGATTGCCAACAGGGATTTTTTATAAGCCAGGTGTAAAGGCCAATGTTATATTCTTTGACAATAAACCAGCTAGCGATAAACCACAAACTAAAGAAGTTTGGATATATGATTTTCGAACAAATGTTCATTTTACATTAAAGAAAAATCCATTAAAAGAAAGCGATTTAGATGATTTTGTAAAATGCTATAATCCAGATAACAGATTTGATAGGACGGAAACTTATAATAAAGATACCAATCCAAATGGTAGGTGGAGAAAATTTACTTATGACGAAATAATGGCTAGGGATAAAACTAGTCTAGATATTTCTTGGATTAAATCAGATGATAATGATGAAGATTTAACCTTAAGTGAACTCTTGGACAAAATTAAAGAAAAAAGCAAAAATATTTCGGCCGCAGTTGAAGAGTTAGAGAAAATAATAGGAGATATTGAGGAATAAGATGGATACTAAATTATTGAAACAAAAAATTCTTGATTTGGCTATTCGTGGAAAGCTTGTTCCACAAGATCTAAACGATGAACCAGCGAGTGTTTTATTAGAAAAAATAAAAAAAGAGAAACAAGAACTAATAAAACAGGGGAAGATCAAGAAATATAAAAATGAATCTACTATTTTTGTTGGTGATGATAAACTACACTATGAGAAGTTCGCAGATGGGACAATAAAAAACATAGAAGAAGA
>CAMMNR010000119.1 GCA_946498265.1 uncultured Clostridium sp.
TTACATGTTTTGACATCTTTTTTGCTCGAAAAATTTTTTAATCTTTAGTCCTGTTGAATTTTATTGTAAACCAATTTGCAACATTGAGACTATATTTTTAATTTAAAATTTAATTCTCCTATTTCTTCAGTTGGAAGATATCCTGGTTTTGCATTTATTACATCTGGAATTCTATTTACTACACTTGCACATGTTAATTCTACTGTTGATGGTCTATTTATTACAAGTGTTGTATTTGGTTCTCCTTCTACTGTCCATTCATTTTTGTCAAAATCTTCTTTTGAATATACTTTCCCTATACATTGTGTTTCTAATGTAATACCTTCTTCAGTTTCTGTTGTAACTACAGCACTCATTCCTGTTGCATCTCCTGCTTTTACTGTCATTCCTAATGTTTGTGAATAAATATCTTCTTTATATGTTTGTGGTACTGTTTTTTGTGTTTGTGATTTTACTGTTAATCCTAATTTTGAGCATAACCATCCATTTACGTTCCACATATATGATGGCAAATATTCTCCTTTATTTATTATAGCTTGTCTTTCTTCATCTGATATTCTATCTACTGAAGCTACTTCTTTATCGAATTGTTCCAATGTTAGTCCTGCTCCATGTGCTTTTGCTAATGCTATTCCATAGTCTTCAACATTATAGCTTGAGCTACCTTTTATTTTTTTAATTGTTTGAGTTGAACCAGCAAGACTAGATATAAGTTGTCCCCAATATATATCTTGATATCCACTTCCTGTTATAGTGCAATTGTTTTGTTTGGCCATTTCATCAATTTTCTTTGTTGCTACTGGATTTGAATTCATTGGATAAAATGCTTCTTCACATGTTGTTATTGCATTTACTCCTAATTTTGCACATATCATTAAAGCATCTTCTACATCTTTAAATAAACTCATTGTTGTTACTATTACTATATCTGGCTTAGTTTCTGAAATTAGTTTTTCTGCATTTTCTACTGATGTTACTGTAACTCCTTTATTTTCTGTTCCCATAATTTCGCCAATGTCTTTTCCTATAACATCTGGATTTACATCAATTGCTCCTACTATTTCCCCACCTTTTTCATAAACATATCTCATTGTGTAAACACTCATTTTTCCTGTTCCATATTGGACTACTCTTGTTTTTTTATCCATAAATATACCTCCTTCAATATATAGATTATACACTTAATTATTTATTTTATTCAACCATTTTTAATTTTTAAAATTAAACCAAGGTTCGTCCCCAAAATCCCTAATTTTAGGGATTGAAGGAACGTCCCCTTTTCACTATCTTAAATACTCTGATAATATATTCGCACATCTTTTTGATGCTAGTTTTAAATTTTCATCAAATGTTCTTGCATTTTGTTTATTGGGCACGTCTGAAACCGTTTTTATTGCTATAAATGGTTTATTTTCTAAATAACTTACTTGTGCTATTGCTCCACATTCCATATCTACAACATCGGCATTGAATTTGCCATTTATTTTTTCCTTCATCCAAGGTTCAGTACAGAATATATCTCCTGTTGCTACAATTCCTAATTTTATTTTATAATTTCTTTCTGGGATACTTCTTATTATTTCTTCAAATTCGTCTATTAAATCTCTGTCACAGATAATTTTATCTCCTACTCCTGTTATATATCCTTTGCTATGTCCAAAAGCTGTAATGTCAAAATCGTGTTGAACAACATGTTTTGCTATTACTACATCTCCTATATCTAAAAATACTTGAACAGCTCCAGCTACTCCTATATTCATTACACAACTAATATCAAATTTATCTATTAACACTTGTGTTGCTCTTGCAGCATTTACTTTTCCTACTCCACATTTAACTAATATTACATCTCTATTTTGTATTTTTCCTATCATAAATCTTAAGTCATTAATTTGTTTTACATTTATGTCTTCCATTAAATTTTGTATTGCTTCTTTTTCTTCTTCCATTGCAACTACAATACCTATATATTTCATAAAAATCACCTCTTGCTTGCATTATATAATATAAATATATTTTTTTCAATATTGTTTCTTACATTCTTCAATTCATAAAAAGATGATAAGTTAAATATTTTATAACTTACCATCTGTTTAAATTTTTATTAATTACTACTTTCTCCTCTTCCTTCTGGAAGTGCTGAGTAATCTAATACAACTCTAATTTTTGTTATATATCTTAGTGTTCTTACAAATTTACTGTTTTTAATTCTTTGCCATAAACTTGGTTTAGCTTCAAAAGTTGTTTGTTGTACATATTGCTCTTCTTGTTGTTCTTCTTCTACTTTTTGAATTTGTGGTTGTACTTCTTCTACAGGTTGATTATTTGTTTCTTCTACTGGTGCTGGTATAGATTTCAAAGCATCTGCTACTTCTATTCCTATGTAGCTTAAAGCTTTAGATCTATCTTCTATTCTCTCCATATCTATTTCTATATGTAAATTTGATTCTAGATTATTAATTCTTGCATTTAATAATTTTTGTGCATCTTTATATTCTTCTGTATTATTACTTCTTCTTTTTCCTATAATTGTTAATGTTTCTATTATATCTTCTGAGAAATCTTCTTCAGCTTTTTTTACTTGATCTTTCCAGTCTTTTTCTTTATTTTCTACTGTTTCTAATATTTCTTTTAATTTTCCTGCTAAAGCAATATTCTCTTCCCTTTGTCTTATTAATTCTTCTATTCTTTTAGTATTTTCTTCAAATTGATTTGTTGCATATTCAACTAATCCATAAGCAGCTTTATATACGCTTACAGGAAAGTTTTTCTTTTTTGGATATTCTATTAAATATGATTTTACTGATTCTATTAAATCCTTAAAATATGTATCTTCTTCTAATTGAACTATTTGTTTTTTACTATTTGGATTTATTAATTTTTGTATTTTATCTATATTTGATAATATTTTTTCTTCAGTTATAACCATTCTTACATTTACTATGCCAGATTTAGACATTGTAAATTACCTCCTTTATCTTACGCGTGATTGCTTTTTACTTTTTATTATTACAATTATTATTATACAGTAAACAACAAAAAACTACAAGTAAAACCTTTAATTTTTATTTTATATTTGTGTTACAGAAATATTACAAAATTGTTACAAAAAATATTGTTTTTCTTGATTTTACTACATATATAATACTTATTAAACTAAAAATATTAAAAGTTTTAGAAAGTTGCTAATATGAATGTGATCAGAATTATTAAAGTATCTAATAGAGAATCTCAAACTTTCTTTGAGATTCACCTGTTAGATACTTTTATATGTTCTTTATACTGAAATGTTAGCCAAGCAATAAATAAACTCTTATATATTCTTAATTTTCTTATATTACGGTTTTAATTTCTTCAAATCTTTTAATTTTTTGTGTAGTCGTTTTTATTAAATCTTTATCAGTAACAATTATATTCCTAATATATTTATATGCTGGCATTGTTTTATTTACTTTTTTAACTTCTTTCCATATTAAATCTTTTATTTCATCTTCGTTTTCTAAATTATATAATTCTTTCATTTGATCTTTATCATAAACTATTTTTGCACAAATTTTATAATCTCCATCATCTTCTGGTCTACCATATATAAAAGATTCTTTTACTCCTTCTATTTTGTTTACTAAAAATTCAATTTCTTCTGGGAAAATATTTTTTCCGTTTTTTAATACTATTACAAATTTCTTTCTTCCTGAAATAAATATATATCCATCTTTATCTATTTTTGCTAAATCACCTGTATGGAACCAGCCATCTTCTTCAATACTTTCTTTTGTAGCTTCTTCATTATTATAATATCCAAGCATTACTGTGTCACCTTTAACCATAAGCTCGCCTATTCCTTCTTCATCTGGTTCATCAATTTTTACTTCTAGACTAGGAAACGCTTTTCCTATAGATCCTATTCTTCTATATTTATCATCTTCGGCAGCCACAACTGGTGATGTTTCTGTTAATCCATAACCTTGATACATTGTAAATCCTAATTCATTAAATCCTTTTTCTGCTTCTGGGTCTAATGCTGCACCACCTGCTACAAATAATTTTACTTTTCCTCCAAGCGTATCATGTATTTCTTTGAAAATTTTTTTCCTTATATCAATTCCAAATTTTAATAAAAAGTTACTTATTTTAATTCCTTTTTTTACTTTATCTAACTTTCCTTTTTTCTCTATTCCTTTCATTACTTTTTTATACATAGACTCAAATAGAATTGGAACAGATATCATTGCTGTTATTTGATACTCTTTTATATTTTCTGCAATGTGTCTAATACCATCACAAAATGCTATAGCTCCTCCAATAGATACTGGATACAAAAATCCTACAGTACATTCAAATGTATGATGTAATGGTAAGAATGACAAAAATCTGTCTGTCGAATCTACTTTTATTACTGATGTTATATCTTTTAAATTTGTACATATATTTTTATGTGATAACATTACTGCTTTTGACATTGCTGTTGTTCCAGATGTAAATAGCATTATACTCATTTTCTCTGCATCTATTTTTGCATTTAAAAACTCTGTATTTCCTTCTTCTAATAATTTTCTACCTTGTTCTATTAATTCTTTTTGTGAGTATATTCCATTTTCTTCTTTTTCTAGGTCCATTGATATGAAATATTTAACATTTGTAGTTTTTTGTTCTTTTACTCTATTCATAATTTCATCATATTTACTAGAATAAAATATTGCTTCAACTTCTGAACGTATCATTAGATTTTCAATTTCATTACCAGGTAAAGCTCTATCTAGTGGAACTACAACTCCAACTCCTGTAACTGCTGCTAGATAGTCCACTCCCCATTCATATCTATTTTCTGATATTACAGCTATTCTTTTATCTTTTAGTCCCATATCAATTAATTTAGTTCCTAATGCATTTATATCATTTCTAAATTCTTTATGTGTTATATTTCTAAACTTTCCTTCTTCTTCAGTTCTAAAAATATATGCTGGTAAATCTCCATATTTTTCACCAGTTTTTTTCAACATTTCTTTTAAATCTTTATAACCTTCTGTTTTATATATTTGCTCTCTCATACTTTTCCCCTCTATTATTAATTTATTTTTAAACCTTTTATTATTGTATTTTCAAATTCTTTATATAAATCCATTATCTTTATTTCTTTTCCTGTCCTTAATTTATATGCTAAACTAGTTGCAATTAAACCATAAATTTCTGAAGCAATTATTTTTGGATCTCCAGCTATAATTTCCTTTTTTTCTATTCCTTCTTCTACTATTTGCTCTATTTTGTCAATATATTCTGATACTAGTTTCTGACATTTTTGATTTCTTGTCTCATTTCCCCAAAATTGACTTAACAATATTTTTATTAAATTTTCATATTTCACTACAACTTTTATTTGAATTAAAATGATTGCTTTAATTTTGTCTAGGTGATTTTCAAATTTAGCTGTTTTTATATCTATACTATTTTGTAATAATTTGATACCTTCTTCTACTAAGAAATTAAAAATTTCTTCTTTACTCGAAAAATGATAATATAACGTGCCTTTTGCAACACCTACTGTTGCTGTTATTTCTTCAATGCTTGTAGCATCATATCCTTTTTCTGCAAATAGTTTCATTGAGGTTTCAAAAATTTTCCTTTTGGTTTTGTTCATACTTTTTAACCTTTCAATAAATTATATATCTTTATTATATATTCTATTTTTCATTATTGCAATAGTTTTTTTATTTTTTAATGGGGACGTTCCTTCAATCACTAAAATTCGGGATAATGGGGACGGACCTTGGGGAATTTACCATTTTGGGGACGC
>CAMMNR010000120.1 GCA_946498265.1 uncultured Clostridium sp.
TTTTTAACTCTAATAATATAGAGGTAATAAAAATGGTAAATGTATTTATTATAGATGATAATATTTATGAAGCTAATGAAATAATGACACAGATAAATCGAATTTCGGAAGATATAAGAGTAATTAAGCTATCAACAGACATTAATGATGCTATAAGAACTTTAAATAATGATGAAAAAATTGACATAATATTATTAAATTTAAAAATGCCATTGCGCAATATTGCCTTAAACTTAGATAAAATTATGCCAAAAAAAAGACGAAAATACAAAAAAAGTCTTATAATAAAATTAAAATATAATGATTATGCTGAAAAAAATATATAATAAATGAAATGGTTTATACTATATTATCACAGCAGACAGAAATATATGAATTATGTAACGCTATAGATAAAATAATTTTGGAAAAAAATTATTTTGAAAAGAAAAATAAATTAAAATTAAATATTCAAAGTGAATTGCATTATTTAAGATATAATTTTTCGCATAAAGGAACACAATATTTAGAAGACATTATATATATTGTTTATACAGAATATTCTAACGTAATAGTAAATATGAATAAAGATATATATCCCATAATTGCAAAAAAATATAATAAAAAGTAGTGTAATTCGAGCAACAGAAGCTATGTATTATAATTGCGAAGAAAATACAATAAAAGAATATTTTAACAATTATGAGATACAAAAACCGAATATAAAAACTGTAATAAATACGGTTATATTAAAGATAGAAAATAAGAACTTATATGATTAAGAGATAATCATATACAAATCAAAAAAACACCGTTTGGTGTTTTTTTGATTGAATTTATTATAAATAATATAAATACTCATCTACAGCAGAACTTTCTCCATCTAATGTATAATGAGTTAATACAACTATATATGTTGAATTATTTTTTAAATCTTGATGAATACTTGTATTTTGGTCTAATATTTTACATTTATCTTGATATTCAGGTTTTAAGTTATTTTTTAAATTATCTAATCCTTCAGACTTTGCTAAGTTTTCAATTTCATTTGTTACATTGCTATTAGAATTTAAAACATTAACTTGATTAATATCATAAGTATTATCTACAATACTTGTTACTATATTGTCAGAAACATTTACAGTATATCCATAATTTGTTATGCTATTGTTACTTCCTAATAGATAAATGTCTATTGTAAAATCATTATCATAAGAAGTTTCTATAACATCTATTTTATAATCATTTTTATTGAAAGAAGGATTGTTTTCTTTTATAACATTTATAATATTGTCTATATCATTGTTACTATTAAACAATATCTTCTTATTATTTAAATTTATTGTGTTTAATTTCTCTAAAGGTTTTAAATTATTTCCAAATTTAGAATTTGAATTAGATGAAAATTCATCAACACTAAAGGCTCTAGTAAGTCTTAATCTTAAATTTTCAGAACCTCTTCTAACAATTCTTTTTACATTTGGGTCGTTATAGGTAAAACTATGTGCATAGTCTACTGCTTCACCAACTGTAGCACCGCTATTTATTTTAGAATTAAAGCGATTTAACCACTGAGAATGAGAAATATTTCCTATAGTTCGTTGCCAACCGATAGAAACTTCTACTTTTCTATCATGAGTATCATTTGTAATATTATATGTGCCAGCAGCTGTTTCACAACCTCCAAAAACAACTAATCGTACATAATCCCAATTAACATTTTTAGTATATACACTGCTAGAATTTCCATTTGAAACTACAAGAGAAGAATCTGGAAAATATACTCCGTTTGAATTTCCATGAGAAGAGAAAAATAATATATCACTGTGCAATCTCCTCCAACCATCACTGAAATTACCATTAAGAGTAGAATAACTAGGGTCAGTACTATAAAATGAACTATATCCCATTGTAGCATAATAATTAGCAGCTGATATAGCATCATTCCATGTCGAAAAATTACCATAATCTCCGCCACATGAAAATGCATGATTAGCTAAAGCTACATTCGGAATAAAAAAAGCAAATAATATAAGAAAAATAAACAAAGTAGTAATTAATTTGTTATACCTGAGTTTTAACATATGCATCCTACCTTTCAAATTTATTATAAAAAAATTATATCAAAGATATTAAACTTGTAAAGATAAAAAAATGTAACTTTTTGTAACTTGAACGAAACATAGAACTTTAAATGAAATTGTAATAGAGTAGTATACATTAGAAAAACAAAAGGATTATAATCAAAAGCAAATCTATTAAATTAAGAAAAAATGCTAATAAATTATATTTAGTAAATCTGCAACTATTGGTTTAAACTCAGGAGAAATAGAAACGATATCACTAAACGAGCTATTTTCGTATTTTACATATGTGTCATCTAAATTATCAAATGAAATTATTACATTTTCTGGCATCTTTACAACATATTTCCCATTAACATGTAATTTTATATGTTCTGGTGTGGTTTCATAATCTTGTATCATATTAGTTAAAGTATTTATTTTATCTTTATTTAGTATTTCAATAGATTTTAAAATCTTGTGTTGTGATAAATCATAGTGTTCTATAATTATTTTTCTAGTATTTACAATTTCGTTTGTACTATGATTTACAGACCCATTGCTCATATTTCCAAATTTTTTTCCCGAATTATTAATATAATGACTTTTAAACAAAAATAATAACGCAAACGTCAAGATTATAAGTAAAATAAAAATAATAACGGCTAATATCATTTTTTTATTCATTAATAAAACCTCCTATAATATCAATTAATAATTAAACAAATTTAATTTATGATAACTATCATAAAATTTAAATGTTATAATTGTATTACATATTAGAGAATATATAAATTATAAAAAGTTTCAAAAAATAAAATAAAAATGAAACTTTTTAAGGCATAAAAGCTATCTAAATATATATAATAAGTGTGAAAATAAAAGTGGAGGAAACATGGAGGAATTAGTAGAAAAAGCAAAAAATGGAGATAAAAATTCTTTTACAAAACTTATGTTAATGGTGGAAAGAGAATTATATTATATTGCAAAATCTAGATTAAAAGACGATGATGACGTATATGATGCAATACAAGAAACTACTATTATAGCTTATAAAAACATAGGAAAATTAAAGGAAAATCAGTACTTTAAAACTTGGTTAATAAGAATTTTAATAAATGAAACAAATTTAATTTATAAAAGAAATAAAAAAAGAAACTTAATACCGTTTGAAGAAATAGCAAATGCTCAAAGCATAAATGATAGTAGTATTGAAAAATCCAATATAAAATTAGATTTTAAATTTATAAGCAATAAATTAAAAGAAGAGGATAGAACTATAGTAATTTTATATTATATGAACAGATTTACAGACAAAGAAATAGGAGAAGTACTAAATTTAAAAATAAATACTGTAAAAACTAAAAGAACAAGAGCAATTCAAAAAATCAAAAATATTATAGAAAAAGGGGAGAATTATTAATGAATGATATAGAAAAAAAGTTATTTCATGACTTGGGAGAAGAAAAGGAAGTACCGACTAAAGTTAGAACAGTTATTAAAGAAAGTATAGAAAGTGTAAAAGTTAAAAAAAAGAAATATTCGTTTTTTAAAATTGCATTAACAACATGTGCATGTTTAATTTTGGTTATAGGAATAGTTTATGCAGGGACTAAAACTTATAGCGTTATAAAAAAAGCACCTGAAAAAGTAGCTGAGATTGAAAAAAATGAAGAAAAAACTCATAGCATATACAATAATATAGAAGAGCAAAAAAAAGATACAGAAAATATTATACAAAGTAATATTATAACTGAAGAAGACGCAATAAAAAAAGCAAAAAATATATTAGAAGAATATGGATTTAAAAATGAAGAAATTAAAACTATAGAATTCGAAAACAACATAGAAAGTGACATGGCTCTATGGAAAGTTAAAACAGAAAGCAATATTTATATAGAATTTGATGCAAGAGGTGGAGATTATTTTAATATAGACATAAGCAATAATACCTATTGATTGAAATATGTTAATAAATATGATTTAATATATGTTAGGGATGTTAGAAGAAAAATATTATAATAAAACGGAGTAATTAATATGAATCAAAAAATAAGAAAAATTTTAATCTATTTATTATTTATACTATTAGGATTAGCCTTTTACAGTCATTTTTTTAAATTTCCAATTATAAGTCTAGTAACTTTAGGAGGAATTATTTTTATTGCATATAAAATAAAAATTCCTAAATTTGCACTAGTTCTATTTATAGTAGCATTTATATTAAGGCTAATTGTGGTATTTATATTTAAAACACCCATACAAAGTGACTATGCAGTAATGTATAATATGGCAAATGACATGCTTGATGGAAACTGGAATGTAATTACAGAATCTGAATATATGAATAGATATGGATATCAAATGGGTTATACCATGTTTATGTATATTTTAATGTTAATTGTAAAAGGACCATTACTTATAAAAATAGTTAACTGTTTATTTTCAGCAGGAATTGTACTATTTGTATACCTACTTGCAAAAGAATTTACAAGTGAAAAAGCTGCAAGAATTGTAAGTTGCTGTTATATGTTTTTTCCATTTCCACTACTATTTAATAGTGTTTTAAGTAATCAACATATATCATCTTTTATGTTCTTGTTGGCCATTTGGTTATTAATTTCGAAAAAAGCTAAAAAAATAAACGAAAAATTAAAGTTTACACTTATAGGAGTTTGCTTAGCCATTGGAAATATAATAAGACCAGAGGCTATAGTTACAATTACCTCTATTATATTATTTACATTATTAATATATAAAAAAGGAATGTTAAAAAGAAGTTTAGTTAATCTAGGTATTATGGCTATTGTATATTTTAGTATTACTACTATAGTTTCTTTAGGATTTCAATATAGTGGACTTAGTCCAAATGGACTAAAAAATACAGAGACTTTATACAAATTTGCAGTAGGATTTAACCAAGAAAGAATGGGAGACTATAATAAAAACTTAGGAAAAGAATTTTTTAATTTAACCGAAAGTGAAAAGAAAAATTTGGTTTATAATTATACAATAGGCTCAATAGATAAATTACCTAGATTATTTATACACAAATTACAACATTTTTGGGCAACATCAGATGTAGGATGGTCGTTATCATATTTAAATGATAAATCTATACATATATTAGGAAAACAAATATCTGCCAATGCTTTAATAAAACTTGTAGATGAAATTAACCAACTATTTATTTATGTATTTATATTGTTATCTATACTAGCAATATGGATTAATAGAAAAAATATGAGTAATCAACAATTTCTATTACTTATAATTTTATTGGTATATACAGGAGTTTATTTGTTAATTGAATGCACACCTAGATATGCATATACAGCACAAATATTTATGTTTATAATGTCTGCATATTCAGTTGATTATATTATAAAAAGAAAAATCGAAAATAAACATGTTTTGCAAATAAAAGGAGTAAAGAAGATAAAAATTTCATCAAAAAAAGTTTTAGAAAAAAGATTATAGAGAATAAATTAGAGTTGTAAAAAAGTTCTGGTCAATTGAAAAATAAAATATATTAAGAGAAAGTAACTTCTAATAAAAAATAAACAAAAGATATTGACTTTTATTAATAAAAAAGGTTATAATGAATATAATAATAAAGATACAAAATGTATCTTGTCCAAATCAAATGTTAGCCGCAACCCTATTTGCGGG
>CAMMNR010000121.1 GCA_946498265.1 uncultured Clostridium sp.
TGGAGCAATGATAAATGGCAAAAAAATCAAGAACACAGAGAATTTATAGAAAATAAGGGGATGCAAATTATAAATGAAGGATGTGCAACTGGAAAAATTATAGGAGGAAATTTATGTACATTAAATCTATTGCAGGGCACAGAATATATGCCTAATTTAGATAATACTATTCTTTTTCTTGAAGATGATGGTGAAACAGGAAAAGCGTTTATTAAGGAATTTGATAGAAATCTCCAATCATTACTACATATTGCAAAAAATAAAAAAATCAACGGTATAGTATTGGGAAGAGCTGAAAAAATTTCTGAAATGAACAAAGAAAAATGGATTGAAATAATAAGAACTAAGGAAAAATTAAAGAAAATCCCAATAATTATAGATTCAGATATAGGTCATACTACACCAAGTTATACATTTCCAATAGGAGGGAAAGCAAATTTAAAAGCTAAAGATGGAAAGATAGAATTATATATAAGTAAAAAATAGAAAAGTATGGTGAAAAAACGTGAATATTGTAGAAGAGGTAGCACAAATATTTGGAACATTAGGTGCAATATCTATGCTCTGTAGTAATTGGCAAAAAACAAGAAGAAAAATACTGTTTTGTTTAATATTTGATGGACTATTTTATTTTATACAATACATTTTATTAAAAGCATATACTGGTGCTTTTACAAACTTGATAAGTATAGTTAGAGTATTAACTTTCAATAAAAAAGGAACAAATGATTTTTTTAAGAAGAATTATATTTTATATATAATTCTATTATTATATATTTTTATAGGTATTTATACCTATGATGGAATTATAAGTTTGTTACCAACAATTGCAACAGTAATATATACTATAGCACTGTGGCAAGATGATACTAAAGTAATTAGATATGGCTCTATTATGATGTTTGCAATGTGGTTATTATACAATATCATTGTACAAGCCTATATTAGTGCAATAGTAGAAGGAATATTATTAATAGGTACATTAATATCAATTATTAAATTTGATATTATTAATAAAAAAACAAAAGCAATAAAATTGTTGAAGAGATAGAAGAAAGGAGGGAAAACTTAATATAGTTGCAGATTATGGTTAAATATCTAAATAAAAATAGCACATTTTTTTATGCAATGTCTTTAGCAGCAACATGGGCTTGGGGTACATCACTAGTTGTTGGAATGGAAACAATACAGACAAAAGGTATTATTCCTTTTTTAATATGGGCAATAGCTAACTCTTTAGCAATACCATTATTTGGATTTATTTGTTATAGAATACCTAATTTAGATAAAGTTGTAAATTCAAAAATAGTAATGATTTTTACCACTATAGTAACTATCTTTTGTATATGGATACAACTTAATGCAATATACCAGTATTTATGCAATTTGGAATTTATAACAGATTTTATGGCAAAAATTATTTCTATTGCGATAATGATATTTATGACTTTAGCATTATATAAAAATGGATTAATCAAAAGCATATTTTTAGATAATCCATTGTGGTCATTGTGTTATATATTACTTATTGTCCTATTAATATATGGAATTATAGCAAATGTTGAAACATTTAACATTGTTAGCTGTACAAATGAAAGTGAAATTTGGTGGGCTATAAATTCTTGCTTTATATTATTTTCAGGTCCGATCATGAGTTTACAGAATTGGCAAGTGGCAGAAAAATTAAAGCAAGAAAACAAAATGAAAGCACACTATTTAGCTGGAGTATTATTTGCAATTTACATGGCTTTTGTAGGGATATTGGCTAATTTTAAATTCAATGGCGTAATGAATATTATTCTTATTTTCGTAGTATTAACAGTTGCATTATCGACAGCTGACTCTGCAATTGTAGGAATGCAAAAGTCTGTAGGTAAAAAATGGGGCACAGTAATTTCATTAATTGCCATAGGATGTTGGAATTGGGTTATACCTATGGGAGTTATGGGATTGTGGACAACTATGGGTGATATGAGAAAATATGTTGCATTAATATGTATAATTGTGTCGATTGGATTATATGTAGCACAAAAGAAACCGTTAAAGTTCCTAAAGAAAAAAGAAAAAGGAATTGTATAAAAGAGGGATGGTTAAATGGATGACAATGAGTATTTAAGACTGCCACATGGTATGTTTGATAGAGATGAAGATTGGCTCAAAAGAGAAAGAAAGATTTTAGAACTGCACGCTAAAAGTGGAGAAAAAATAGATTGCAAATTAAAAAAATATTCTCCTATTGGCTATGAATCTACATTTATTAGGGGAGCACATACAGCGGAAAATAAAGTATATACATTGAATAGTAAATCAGGTAAATCACTTATCTTATCGAGTGACTCGACACCATCAGTATTTAGAAATTATGTTGTAAATAATAATGGTGAGTCGCAAAGAATAGCATTCGTTGCACCTTTATTTAGATATAGAAATAGTCATAACAGACACTTTACTCAAATAGGTTATGCGTTAGTTAATGAAAAACATTCAGAAGATTCTAATTTAGATGTAAATTTAATACAATTATCAAAAGCTATGGTAGATTTATTTGCCAGCGCTGGAATTAAAACGAAAATACATATTAATGATTATAGAGCATTAAAGAAAGTTTTGGGCAGATATCTACCAGAAGAAAAAATAAGTGATTTATTGCATAAGTTACAATTTTCTTCAGCAAATGATAGAAAAGAATTACTGAAAGATATTATTACTGATGGCAATGAAAGTATCATAGAATTACTTAATCAAAAGCCTATAATTATACCATCTGAAAAAAGTAATGGAAACCCATTAAATTTACCAGAAGAATATATTGATATATATAGAATGGCAGATGGAATAAGATATATGACAGGAGTAGAAGTATATTTTGATCCAGCAGACCTACATAGCATTGAAACTATTGATAATTATGCTTTAAGATTTAGAACTTTAGATGGAGTAGCACTAGGAGATGGAGGAGAGTACTCTAAATACGCACATAGATGGAACGATAAAATCAAAAACTTTTGGAGTGTAGCATCTGGTGTGGAAGCAATAGAAAGAAATAGTCCAAGTTTAAATCTAGATGAAATAAAAAGGAAAATAGCGGTATGTAATATTGATGCATCAGATGAATTTTTATTACAAGCTTTGAAAACATTAGAAGAACAAGGTGAATGTGTTGCATATAAAGGAACAGTGGCAAACATAAAAAAAGCATTGAAAAAACTACAGAAGAATTATACACATATAGTAATTTTAGGGAAGAATGAAGAGAATGGAGAAGATATAAAGATTAAATCTTTTTCAACAGGAGAAATAACATCAATTGAATCACCTAGAAAGAAAAGAATAGTGGATAAATCAAATATTGAATTTGAAGAAAGATAGAGAATTAGAAGGAGGAATAATATGTCAGCAGTAATTTGGAACTCATTAGATGAAGCAAAAAAAGGTTTGAAACAATTACATAAGGAAGGAAGAACAATAGGTTCTATACATACTCTTGGAGCTTTACATATAGGACATGGAAAATTAATTGAATTATCATCACAAGAAAATGATTGTACAGTAATTAGTATTTATCCTAATGTAAAACAATTAGCACCAGGTGCAAAATATGAATATGATATAAAAAAAGACTGTAAATTTGCTGAAGAGCACGGTGCTACCCATATAATTTGCCCTAAAACAGAAGAAATATATCCAGAAGATTTTAGAACATATTTAGACCAGGGAGAATGTTATAAGAGACTAAACGGTACAGCACAACCATATTTATTCAAAGGTATGATAACTATGAGTGTAAGGTGGATATTATTTACAAGACCAACAAGAACATATTGGGGGTTAAAGGACATAGGCCAGGTAATATTAGTTGAAAGAGCATTAAAAGATTTATTTCAGGATGATATTATCGTAAGAGAAGTACCGACAGTTAGATATAAAAGTGGAATAGCAATATCGTCAAGATTAATGAACTTACCTGAAGAGAAAATCAAGGAGTTTTCAAGACTTAATTTGGCTTGCGAAAAAGCAAGAGAGGCCTTATTAAAAGGAGAAACTAAATCTAGTAAAATTAAAGAAATCATAAGAAATGAATTAACAAAAGAACCTTTAAAATATTTTTCAATAGAATATATTAAAATTGCTGAGCCAATGGATTTTACTGAGCCAGAAAATATTACATTGCCAATAATTTTTCACATAGATTTAACAGATGGCAAAAAAATGTATTTTGATGGTTTATTCATAAGAAATCAAGAAGAATTGCAAAATGGAACACCAGTAATATGGCTAGATGACGAGTATCCACCTTTTAAAAAGGAGGATTAGAAGTGAAAATAAATAAGATATTATTGTACGGCCAGGGAAATGGTAGAGACCACATAAATCATTTAGAAATGAAAAAATGTAAAAATCTTGAATATATTTCTTTAATAAAAAATGAAAATGCTTTAATGGAAAAAGATGGCAATGTATTAAGAATAGCTAACATAAAAGATGCTGTAGAATACGCAAAAAAATATAAACCAGATTTAATTATGGTAAGCAATAGAGGAGATTTATCAGAAGGAGCAGTTGATATATTTAGAAAAGAAGGGTTTAATACTTTTGGAATAACAAAAGAATTGGCAAAATTGGAAACTAGTAAGGCATATTCAAAAGACTTTATGAAACGAAATAATATTTCAACTCCAGATTATTTTCTTGCAAAGGATGAAACTGAAGCAATAAAATTTATAGAGAAAAATTGGGATAAAACACAGAACGGATATGTTCTTAAAGTAGAACAATTTTCAAAAAATTCATTTGCTAGAACTGCGGTACCTGAAACAGTTGGAGAAGCAATAAGTGAGATACATAGATTATTTGATTTAACACCAAATGCTCAATTAATTATAGAAGAAAAAATAAAAGGATATGAATTATCTTTGCATATTCTAATAAATAATGGAAAATATACAATTTTACCGTTAGTTCAGGATTATAAAAGAAAATATCCAAAAGATGAAGGCCCTATGACAGCAGGTACAGTTTCTGTAGCAGAAACAAAAGCTGTTCCAGATGAATTAATTTGTAGACTAAAAAAAGAAGTGATAGAGCCTACTATTTTAGGATTTAAAAGAGAAAATATAAATTATAATTATGTTTTATATATAGGAGTAATGATAACAGAAAGTGGTAAACCATATATTTTAGAGTACAATACTAGAACGGGAAATCCAGAATGGTTAGCTATATTAGGATTACTAGATAAACCTTTTATAGAACTAATAGAGTCATATTATAATGACATAAGTAAAATATCAAATTTCTGGAGACAAGACTACTATTCAATAGCAATGTATGGATTTTCATCAGGTTATCCAGAATGTGAAAGAATATATTTTAATGAAAAAATAAAAAATTTAGAAAAATTAAGACAAGATACAGAGATAATAGGTGAACATATTGTTAAGAAGGGTTTAGATTTTGTTCCGTCAGGAGGAAGAGTTTTTGCATTAAGAAGAATTGGAAAAAATTTTGAAGAAACGAAGACAGAACTGTTAGATGAATTCTACAAAATAAAAATGAATGGTCTATATTTTAGAGAGGATATAAAGCCTATAAACTTTAAATAAACCTAGACATGGTATATAGAATCGACACTATGACTCTACATATTATGTGTCAATCATTTTTGAAAATGTCTTAAAAAATTTTATTTATTAGCACTAAAA
>CAMMNR010000122.1 GCA_946498265.1 uncultured Clostridium sp.
AAATAAAGATATATAAATGAATATTAGTATGTATAGAACAGCTAAAAGCCTTGAAATAACAGAAGTAGAAGTTCATAGCTGTTTTATATTATGCCCCTATCTTTTTTTGCACAAAACTTTGATAATGGCTACCATTATTAATAATATTTTTTATTTTCATCTTAATTTGTTTTTCAAATTTCATTGACATATAGGTAATAATATTATATAATACGAACAATGGTTCTTTTACAATAATAAATATAATATTATAAGAAAAAATAGATATAGTAAGAATTAAATTTTATATAAAGGATGTGTTCTTATGAACAAAAAAAAGAATGAAATTATTTTTTTTGAAAATCAAGGAGTAAAATTGGAAGTAAACTTAAAAGATGAAACAGTTTGGCTTACTCTAGAACAAATGGCTGAATTGTTTAAGAGAGATAAATCTGTTATATCGAGACATATCAAAAATGCATTGACAGAAGAACTAAAAGGTGAAAAGGTTGTTGCAAAATTTGCAACAACCACAAAACATGGAGCTATAGAAGGAAAAACTCAAACTCATATGGTAGATTATTATAATCTTGATATGATTATTTCTATTGGTTATCGTGTAAAATCAACACAAGGTGTTACCTTTAGAAAATGGGCTAATAGAATATTAAAAGATTATATGTTAAAAGGCTATGCTGTAAATCAAAAAAGATTAGAGTATTTAGAAAAAACAATAAAATTAATAGATATAGCGAATAGAATTGATGAAAGATTAGAAGGAAATGATGCAAAAGAAATTTTAAAGGTAATAGGAGAATATTCAAAAGCATTAGACTTATTAGATGATTATGACCATAGAACACTAAAGAAAATTGAAGGAAATATCGATGAAAGAAGAATTAATTATAATGATTGTATAGAAATTATAAACAAATTAAGATTCAATGAAGAAAGTTCTTTATTTGCTGTTGAAAGAGATAAAGGCTTAGAATCAATAATAGGTAATATATATCAGAGTTTTGCTGGACAAGATATTTATAAAAGTATAGAAGAAAAAGCAGCAAACTTTTTATATTTAATAGTTAAAAATCATGTTTTTGCAGACGGAAACAAAAGAATTGCTGCTACATTATTTATCTATTTCTTAAATTTCTATGGTATTTTATATAAAAATGGACAACAAACAATTGATAATAATACATTAACCGCTTTAACATTACTTATTGCTGAATCTAATCCAAAAGAAAAAGAAGTGATTATAGATTTAGTAATGAATTTTTTAACTAATGAATAAGAAAATGTTCTAAAAATAGTAATTTTTGTTTAGAATGGAGAAATAATAAAATGGATAATGAAATTGTTTTTGTAACACACAATACTGGAAAAATAAAATCAGCAGAGAGATATTTTAAGAATTTAAAATTTACAACATTTAATTACGAATTAGATGAACCTAGAAGCGATGATATTAAAGAAATAGCAACAGCTAAAGTTAAACAAGCATATGAAATAGTAAAGAAACCATGTATTGCATTGGATACCGATTTTAGAATTGATGAACTGAATGGTTTTCCAAGAGCATTTGTAAATTTTTCATTAGATACTATAGGAATAAGTGGAATACTAAAATTGATGGAAAATAAAGAAAATAGAAGTTGTGCTTTTAATGAATGTTTAGCATATCACGATGGAAAAGAAATACATTATTTTTACGGAAAGCATCCACGGAAACTTATCGGAAACTATTAAAGGAGTGAATAGAGAAGAAAAATGGTCAGATTTATGGTATATTTTTAAACCTAAAGGATTTGAAAAAACATTAGCTGAAATGGATGCTAAGGAAAGAGAAGAAAGAAGAGAAATTGATGGTTCAGTACAGGCAATGCAAGAATTTGCAAAGTGGTATGAAAAAGATAAATAGTTCAGATTAGGAGAATTGATAATGAAAATAATAACATTATGTGGGAGTTTAAAATTTCAAAAAGAAATGATGATGGTTGCAGAAAAAATGGCATTAGAGGGAAATTGTATTCTTACACCTGTTTATCCAGTATTAGAGAATATTGAAAGAACAGAAGATCAATTGATAAAACTAAAAGAGGCACATTTTAAAAGAATAGAATTATCTGATGCTATATTAGTCATAAATGTAAATAACTATATTGGAAATAGCACAAATCTAGAAATAGAGTATGCTAAAAAATCAAGTAAAGAAATTATATATTATACGGATTTAATTAAAGACAATTAGAGGGATAAATTACAATTAGTAAGTTGTAGAGGAGTAAAATTTATATATGAAAAATAAAAGTTTAATAATCATAATATTTATAGTTATAATTTCTATATTAATTTATTCTTTTTTATATTCAAATACAGGGTTAAACGGTCTTGAAAAGGAAGTATCTAAATTTGTATTACCAGAAAATATTGAAAAAATTGCAATTAAAAGTGGAATAGGAGATTCTGGAGGAAATGGAGATTATTCAACTTATCGTGTAGTTTTAGTAGTAAAAACAGAAATGACACTAGATGAATTAAATCAGGAATTTGAAAGTAGAAATTTAACATTTTTAAGCCATTTGCCAAATAGTGATACACCTATTTGCTATATTACATACTGCCAAAATAAAGTGTTTAAATCAGAGCGAGATTTTACACTGACCTTTGATGAGTTAGAAGATGTTGAAGATTTTAGCAATTACTATTTTATCGAGTTTATTAAATAGAATAATGCTTAAATTAGAATTATAGATTGGAAAAATAAATTAGATAGTCAAGTTATAGAACAGATACCTGCTTTTTTAATATAAATATTTTTTTGATAAAATTAAAAATTTGCAACTTTCTTTGAAGTTACTGTTCTATATATATGAAAGCAGGTAAAAAAATGGAGAGAGATTTAGATAAAAAATTATATAATGATTATTTAAACGGAGAAAGACAAGCATTTGAGTATATTTATAACAAGTATAAAAGTAAAATAGAATATTTCATTTACAATATAGTAAAAGATTATCAAAAAGCTGAAGATTTGACACAAGAAACTTTTATATATGTTATGCAAAATAAGATGAAAGAAAATAGTTCTTTTAAGTATTACATATATCTAGTTGCCAAAAGTAAAGCATTTAACTACATAAACAAAGAAAAAAGAAGAAAAGAAATTGATGAACAATATATAGTAAATGAAAATGAATATGTAGAAAAAGATGTTTTAGACATTATAACTCAACAAGAAACTAAAAAAGTTCTATTAGATTCAATAAATGAATTAGAAGATAAATACAAAAATGCAATATATTTAGTAAACATTGAAGGATTGTCTTATGTAGAAACAGCAAATATATTAGGACAAACTCTCCAAAACACAAAAAGTTTAATTCATCGAGGAAAGAAACAGTTAAGAAAAATCCTGCTAAAGAAAGGATTTGATGAAATGAATAAATTTGCAAAAGTTTCAACTATTTTAATATGTGCTACAATTTTAATGACAGGAATAGCATATGCAGGAGTTGTAATTTATAATGAATATATAAAAAAACAAGAACAAATTCAATCAAGAGGACTATTCGATTTAGGAGATGGAATAACAACTTATGAAATTAACTTGATGGCTAATGATATGATATGGAATGAAAAATCAAGATTATATCATAGACTTATAAGCAACAAAGAAGACTATGAAAAATATAAATCAAGAGTTAGTGATTTACCAGAAGTTAGTGAAATAAATTTTGATGAAAACTTTGTTGTAATTATCGCTAATGAAAATATAAGACAAATGCACGAGAAAGATTTAACAATATATAATGTAATTGCAGACGAAAATACTACACATATAATTATGAAACAAAAGGAAAATCCAAACTATAATAATGAAAATAATATATGGTATGCTATTGTAGATAAATCATTATTACGAGAAAATGCAGATGTAACAATAGAAAATAGAGAAATTGATACAAGAAATTTTACAAAAGCAAAAAATCTTCCCAAAGACTATAGTATTGAAAATGCAATACAAGATGGCTGTATTGTTTTTGAAAATAACAAAATAAAATCTAACAATATTGATTTATTAGATAAATTTATAGAAACAACAGTTAAAGGAGAAAACGCATTTATTAGAGTTTATACAGCACAAAATAATAACAGACTAGATGAAACACGTATTAAAGATGTTGAATACTATAATGGAATTTACTATGTAAGTGATTACAGTTTGACAGGAAATGAAAGATCATATTTTAATAGTTTTACAAATGAATTAACCAAAAGACAAACAAGTTTAGGAACACAGTATTATTGGTTAAGTGAAGATGGAATGAATGGAACGCCTTTCATTATTATACAAGACTAAATGTTTAACGCTTTATAAGTATATAACGATATATAATCTTATTTACTTATAATCTGGAAAAATAAGTAGATAGTTAGTTGATAATTATTTACTTTTAAGATAGTATAATTGCAAAAAAAGTAAGTTTTAGGGGAGTACAATGAAAATAAAACAAATAATAAAAAATATAATTATATCAATGATTATTGGAATAGTATTGGGCAGTATCTCTGAATTTGCATTAATATTGAACATAAGTTGGTTGATAAGAATATCTCAATCTTTTGTATTTTGGGGAATTGTTATATGCATATTTGCTTTTATATCAAAAGACTATGCGTTATCACTTATAAATCCAATTTTAGCTATAGCTCTGATGAATAGTACTTATTATATAATCAGATTAGTAATGTCTGGTTATACAAATATAGGTGGATGGGAATTATTTACATTAACAGGAATAGCAGGCTCAATGTATATTGGAACTATAGTTTTTCTTATAAAAGAATGCTATCATAAACAAAATAATATTTCTCACAAATATAATTTTATTTTTATGACTATTGGTGGAATATTATTTACAGTATATGGGTGGTATAATATTCCTATACGATATAATTTATTTTATAACATTGATATAGGCATAATTGTTGGTTTTGTAATTAGTATAGTAGTAAGAATTAAAAAGTTAAAAAATATCAATTAGAGCGACAACTTACAAGTTATGGAGGAAAAAGAAATGAAAAAAGAAAATATTTATAAATTTTTAATTGTGATTTAAAAACAGAAAGTTTTGATATAAAGTAATTTGCTGAGGAGAGATATTATGTATAATCAAGAAAAAAAGATAGTCAAAGTTACTTTCTGCACCTATTATCCGTAATAAGTTAAAAATCAAAGCGTGTGTTACGAATAGTTGTGTATTTATGTAAATTCAGAAAGAATATGGTTCTTTTGATAATTATATTTGGAGTTTCACAAAAGGACAAACAATTCTCGAAACTTGTGATATTCGCTCAACATCTCCTTTGTCAGACAAAATTTCAAAAGACTTAAAAAAGCGTGGAATGAAATTTGTCGGGTCAACTACGATTTATGCATATTTGCAAGCAATTGGAGTATATGATGCACATTTGAAAGATTGTGATTGTTATAACGGTAATTTGCAAAACTCGTTAGATAATAATGCAAAAGAGTTATAGGAACCTAGTAAGATAAATTACAATTTATAGATTAGTTTGAAATACAACTAATCTTTTATATTTTGTAAAAACGATAAAGTAGGGGAGATAGCACATTTTTTAATATATAAAAATTATAAAAATATATTAAATAAAATTTTGTGCAATCTTTAATTTAAGAAAAAATAAATTTA
>CAMMNR010000123.1 GCA_946498265.1 uncultured Clostridium sp.
TTATTACTAGCTTTAAGGCACTTTTTTATCTCAAAAAAATGTCAAACTCAGGTTAAAGTATATCATATTTTCTATAAAATACAATACAAATGGCAAAAATTTTACTAATAATCAAAAAAATGTTTTATACCAAAAGAGATGTCGTACAAAACAACATCTCTTTTGGTAGAGTGCAAATTTATCTTCACTTCATCCTTTCCTTTGCCCATTTCAGTCTTTCAGCTGCTGTCTTCTTTTCTTCTTCACTCAGCTCACGACCAAGCTTAGGGCAGTAGAGAGGTTTGCGAATATTAGTCCATTCGCTAGGTCTCTCAAGAGAACCTTCAATTACTCCGTTAACCTCAAGGCATACGGCTTTCATATCACCATCTCTGAACCAATCAAACGGATCAGGATCAGGAAGTAACCTAAAAGCACTACACTGGTCGCAATATTCACAGCCACCAACACCTTGAGTAGCGTAATCTAGTGTTCCACCATTGCCGATGGCAACAACATCAATGCCAGCTTCCTCATATTCCTTAATTTCCTGAAGATTCTTTTCGCTCAACATTTGCTTTTCCTCCTTAAAATAATAATTTTACAATGGATGTTATATATCAACCTGTAAAACAGGATTAAAAGAAATTAACATAAGTATTTTATCATTTTTTTATTGATTTATCAAGTCCTTTTCAACATTTTGCTTAAATATCCTGTATTAAAGGTGTATTAGATAGTTTTTATATTATTAAATAAATACAATGCAATTTTATTTTGCTCCATCGTTTCCATTTCCATAAGTTTAGCCATTGCAAACATTACAATTTTATACTTTCCGAAATTTATAAGTGTAGTTCTATATTCTTCGTCTATACTTTTTAACATATTATCAAACCTTTCATAATTTTCTTTAGTGTTATATATAAGACCAGACCATTCACTTTTGCTCATACATATTGCTAATCTTAATTTATTTTTTACATCCATATCATTTATCATATCTATTAAATATTTTACTTTTTCATTTTCCATCTTCAAACTTCCTCCATATTAAAATCTTGTATCATTCTTCATTCTACTTTTTTCAGCTTTGTTTTCATTTGGTCTAGTTACTTTTCTATAAATATTATTGGCGATTTCATTATCATTATTGTCAAATATGCCATTCTTATATAAATCATCACTAACAATTCTGTAATTTTCATTTTTATCATAACAAATTCTTTTATGGAAGTGTTCCATAATACTATGCCAAAAATTTTTAAATTTTTTCAATTCTTGTTTTATTTTTTCCCTTTCAGTCTGTAATTTATTTATGATTTTATCTTTAGTAGATAATTCACTTTTAAGATTACTAATTTCATCATCTTTTAATTCTATCTGATATTTAAGTGAACGATTTTCTTTTGCTATTTCAAAAGTACTATTTTCAAAATCTCTAATTGCCATATTTAAGTCATTTACACTTCTTACAGTTTTGGTAATATCTTTGACATCTTCTGTATAATTTTTCAATTTCTGGACATCCTCGTTTGAAATAATCATATTATTTTTGTTTAGCTTAGTAGGTTTTAAATTATCTAATATTTGAGTTACATCATTGCTTTTGTTATCAAGTGTTTTGGTTTGATTATTAGCTTCAGTTAGTTTTTGTTCCTTTTGTTTTAGTTGCTTTTTGATTTCTCTATAATTTCCCATATCTTTGACATCAATATCTTGATTTCTGCCTTTTTTCTTTTGTTTTAATAATGAATTTTCACGATAAATTTTATTATATGATTTTATACAACAATTTCTCATTTCATCTTGTATTCGTTGCAAAGATTCTTTTGTAAATACTTTTGATTTTGCTGGTTGTTTTCTCATACCTCTTTTATAATCTTCTTTTATTGGAACGCCAACAATGTGTATATGTGGAGATGTTTCATCAAAATGAATTACTGCATTAGCTACTTTAAATTCTGGTACAATTCTCATTAAATCTTGTACTTGTTCTTTATAAACTTGTACCATACCTTTTTTATAATATTCATCTTTATCATTCCAAAAGTCCATATCTCCAAGTTCTATTATAATTTCACAAGCCAAGTCTTTTTGTTTATTTTGTGATATATGCTTAAAGTAATTCTTTATTTTTCTATCTTCACGAGTTTGTTTTTGATTATATTCAATTCTTGCTTGTTCAAATTCTTGAAAATATAGGTTTTGAACATCTTTGTATAAGTTGTCTGTTCCATAAATTACACAAATTTCTTCCTTATAATTATCATAATCTCTTAAATTATGCTTATTTACTTTTGATAATTGTGTTGCATTTTGTATTCCATTATTTGAAAATGAAGTTTCGCCAGATGTATTATTTTTTGCAATTTCTTTTGCTTTTACTGTTTTATTTTTATCACTACCTAAATGAATAGAATATGCTAATTCTTCGCTCATCTCTTTTCCTCCTTTAGCTTTTACTTCGTAGGCACAGGAATTTTGATTTGACAAAATTCCTAACCCAGTAGACTTAAGTTAAGTACACTTTAAATTTTATGTAAAAGACAGCTAAACAGATATAAATTATAGTTTTAAAAGTAGTGAAATTAAATTTTAGGAGGATTTTTGAAATGAATAATAAAATTACATATAACAAAGTTGGAGATTACTATTTACCAAATTTAACACTTGAAGAAAGTAAATTTAAAAATTATCATTTAGGTAAATATGGAAGAATGAGATTGAATTATTTAAAAAATTATAAGAAAGCTGAATATATTATTTTATTTATGGATAACAAATTAAATGAACATTTATATAATATTGATATAGAATGTCAAAAACAATTTGAAATTTTAATGAAACATTTTGCTGAAAGAGAAAATATAACAGAAGAATTAAAAGCTAATAATCAAATGGAATGGGTTTCAAGAATGAATAATAAGAATTGTGTTGATGAAATTATCTTAAAGGAATATATTTATTGTTAATCGCTTATAAAACAAGCCGTTATTGTTGATATTTTAGGCAAAATATGTTAAAATATAAAGTGATATGATGTCTTCGGACACATTATATATATATTTCCTTTGTTATCTAGCTTTGCTAGTTTATCATATATTTTTTAGCAACACCAAAAGAATTTTGGAAAGGAAGGATAATTATGTTAGTTGCAAAAATTATTATCTGTATTTTAACATTCATCGCACTCTTTGTAGCTCGTATGATATATGAAAATAATTACGAGTCTACACGGATCAGCAATATTGTAGCAGGTATTGCTGGAGTATTAGGCATCACTTTTTGTGTATTGCTGATTACTACAAATTGGAACTTGTTTACTATTCCTAAAATACTATTGTTTATTTCAGTATGTTTATACATTTTGTTTAAAGAAGAATTGGAAGCTTGTGTTCCTTTTTGGATTGGCATAGTAATTACAGTTATTGCATTCATTGTCACTGGTATAATGTACCTTAATAACTTTGAAAAATGCGAAGTTCCCGACGTCTCGACAACCAGCAGTACAGTAATATGCGCAAAAGACAATTCCTCTATTACAGGAAGTATATCTGGAAGTATTTTGTATGTTCATGGCTCAGTATCAGAAAAATCTGTGTACAAATATTACTATCAGTTGGAAGATGGCGGAATTAAGCAGGGTACTATCCCCGCAGACTCAACAACAATTTATTTTGTTAAAGCTGGAGAAGAAGCATATCTTGAGACTGTTGTTACAACAGAATACTGGATGAACAATAACAATACTCCAGCTACTCGTTGTCTTGAAACTTCCGAAACAACATATAAGTTATATGTTCCTGAAGGTTCTGTAACTAATGTGTATGAATTTAATGCAGAATAATCTAACAGCGAAAAATGGCAAGTTTTCTTGCCATTTTTTGTCAGGATAAAAAAATGAAATAATTTTTCTATGGCGTAGAACCGTTGATAGTAAATGGCTCTACGCTTTAATCGTATCAAAATTCCATCCTTTTTTCTTTGCTAAATAGAATATCTTAGGTATTTCTGTTTCTGGATCTAAGCTTGCCATAAATCTTATCTTTTGTATACTTAATTTGTGTTCGCTTTGTACTGATTTTAATAGGTTTAGAGCATTTTTCTTCATTATTTGTAAATTTAATAATGCTCTTTTATCTACTGTTCTATTATCATCACATTTAAATGTGAAATCTAAGTGCCAATGTAATTTGTTTTCTACACTCCAATGATTTCTTATTGCTTTAGAAAATAATTCTATATTTAATAATAAACTTGATATGTAATATCTCTTTTCTACTCTTTTATTTCCTTCTTTATCTTCTGTTGTCTTTACTACTAATCCTAAACTCCTTAGCTTATTCCATTTTTCTTTGTCTTCATACCAATTTACTTTTTCTGTTTGATAATATTGATATGTTATTATTTGACTATGGCTTTTTTCTCTTACTAATTTATATGCTCCTTCATAACCTGATTCTATTATTAATAACCTATCTTCATCAAAATATTCTACTACTTCTTTATAAAATAACTCGTGATTTCCTTTTAATGCTCCTACATAATCTCCTTTACCGTCTATTACCGCCTTTACTGTTTCTGTTTGCGTATTTAATACATCCCATGTACATATTACTCCTTTTATATTTAATCTTTTTATTAAGTCTGGGATTGCTGCTATTTCGTTTGTTTTATCTTCTATTCTTTCTTGTCCTATACATAGTCCTGTTCTTTCTGAATATACGTTCAATACATTTAGTGATTTTATTTTTTCATTGTTTTTATTTGTCTTTCTTTTACTATTATTTTCTACTTTTCCATCAAAGTGATACATATCTCCTTTTTTCCTTGTACTTTCTATTAGTTCACTATATGCATGAGTACAGAAGTTATGTAATTCTTGTGCATTTACTATTGACATTATATTTTTATATGTTACAGCAGGTGGTATTCCTCCTGTTAATTGTAAAAAACTTCTTAACCACTCTTTATTTTTTCTTGCAAATATTTCTATATCTCCCCAGTCATTACAATTACAAATGCTAGCTAAAAAAACTACGCATATTATATCCCATAATTTATATGTACATTTCTTTTTTATTCTCATATCAGTTATTTCCTTTGCTTTTTCTTTTATACTTTTTAATGTTAAAACATCTATATTTTTATATTAGTCTCTTTTTTATTTAATTTTTTACGTAATCTTTTTGTATATTTTTTTACTATCTTCATTTTTTTAATACCTTTTCTTTAGTTTTTTATATTGTATCATAAAAGAAAAAACTGTAAAATACTTTTATGGTTTTTTGTTACTTTTGTAATATGTAACATAGTTATATCAATAACTTTGAGGCTTTAAAAAAACTTTTCATTTTTTTATCCTGAAATATTACAAAAATTTAATATTTTTGTAATATTTCATTTTCTGCAAAATTATAATTAATGGAATTTAGCATTCATAAACAAAGTTTATATGATATTGAAAATAACAAAAGGACTGTTAAAGATTATGAATTATTTGGAATTGCCCATGTTCTTGGTATAGATGTAAATGATTTATTAAAAGATATTAGTAAAAAATTTTAAAAAGTTAAATAAAAAGTTAAATGCACGATTCACATAAAAATAGTGCATTAAGAAAT
>CAMMNR010000124.1 GCA_946498265.1 uncultured Clostridium sp.
ATGTAATAGTAGTAGATTCTGTTGCAGCATTAGTTCCAAAAGCAGAAATAGATGGTGATATGGGAGATTCACATATGGGATTACAAGCAAGACTTATGTCACAAGCACTAAGGAAACTTGCTGGAGCTATCAATAAATCAAAAACAGTTCTAATTTTTATAAACCAATTAAGAGAAAAAATAGGAGTAATGTTTGGAAATCCAGAAACAACAACAGGTGGTAGAGCTCTAAAATTCTATGCATCAGTTAGAATGGATATTAGAAAAATAGAAAATATAAAACAAGATGGTGAAGTAAAAGGAAATAGAGTTCGTGTAAAAGTTATAAAAAATAAAGTAGCGCCACCATTTAGAGAAGCAGAATTTGACGTAGTATATGGACAAGGTATTTCAAAAGAAGGAAATATTTTGGATATGGCAGTTAATTTAGATATAGTGGAAAAAGCTGGTTCATGGTTTAGTTACAATGGAGAAAGAATTGGACAAGGAAGAGAAAATGTTAAAAAATATCTAAAAGAAAACCCAGATACTATGAAGGAAATAGAAGAAAAGGTAAGAGCAAATTTTGCCAAAGCATTTGAACAAAGTTTAGGGGAAGAACTTCCAAGTGCTGAAGAAGAGGATGAAGAAGAATAAAAGTGAATAAAATTAGGTTAACATAGGGGCATGCGGATTTTTGTATTGCCCTATTTTAAATTTTAGGAAGGTGATGTAAAAATGAATAAAAAAGAAAGTTATGAATTTGTAGCTATTTTTGATTATGAAAAAGATGGAATAAATATTAGATTTCCAGATTTAGAGGAGGCTATATCATGTGCTAATACTACAGAAGAGGCGTTAAAAAATGCAAAAGAAGTTTTAGAATTAGTCTTATACAACAGAGAACAAGAAAATATTGAAATACCAAAACCTACATCATTAGAAAATATTAAGTGTAATGAAAATGAAAAAACTGTTAATGTTAGTGTTTGGATGCCATTAGTAAGAAATGAAATGGAAGAGCAAGCAGTGAAAAAAACTTTAACAATTCCACAATGGTTAAATCAATTGGCTGAAGCACAAAATGTTAATTTTTCAAAGATATTACAATCAGCATTAAAAGATTATTTGAAGATAAAAAGAGTATTATAATTATCCAAATTTTATAAAGTAAAACTTTTATACAATTTTATTTTTTTACATTATAGGAAATACAATTCCTATAATGTAAAAAAGCTGGATAAAAAAGATTATCCAGCTTTTTTGAGGTATTATCCAATTTCTAGTTTACTAGAAATTCTATAGGTCATTAGTCTTAAAAGAACCTTTTACATAGATACTATTGCCATGAGAATCGAAATGATTCTTAGCATATAAATCTCTGCCACAATATGTTGTTCCATAAATGTTTGCAGTATAGCAAAAAATGTCAAAAAGGACATTAATACTTCCAAAAGAAAAAATTCTTCCAGAAACATATAGAGAAAGTGATTTTGAAATTCCTCCACAACCTAAATCGCCATTTTCTATAAAGATATTACCAGCATGTGCAATGCCACATTCACCAATAACAAAAGATCCATTGGTAATATGAATATCACCATCTACATAGAAAAACAAACAAATTAGTTGGTCTTGATATATATGCCCCATTTTGTTTTCAACCAATAATGAACCAGCTGTAAGATTACCACCAAAAATTTCTAGACTAGGTGAACATATTTCAGTTTGAACTAAAACTAAATTTCCATTTACTATTAAACTTCCATTTTCAATTTTGGTATCACCTATTAACCGCAAATCACCATCAAATATTAAGTCTTCATCTTTAAGTCTTAAATCTCTGATTTCTAACATAAAAAATACCTCCTTGTGCATAAATACAAATTTTTGTTACAAAAATATTATACAACACTAAACATAAAATTGCAAGAAATATAAATATATCATAGAATTTATACGCTAAACTTAATGGTTCTATTATGAATTAAAGGAAATAAAAATTAATTCTTGATATTTAATGCCAGTTATAGTAAAATATAGAAAGAATTTATGTATATAAGGGGAAAAATTGAAAATAAAATTCTTTTCCAACCACATTATACTTTATGGAAGGAATGCGATTTATTATGATAAAACTAATTGCGAGTGATTTAGACGGAACAATAATTGATTACAACAATCAAGTGGCAAATGACAATTTAACAGCAATAAATAAGCTAAATGATACATCAATAAATTTTGCTATTTGTACAGGAAAAACATATTCAATGACAAAAAATATATGTAATGAATTACATCCAACATATGGAATATTTGGAAATGGAACACAAATTATAAACTTAAAAACAGAAGAAGAAATTATAAGAAATGTGATAACAAATGAACAAGCAATTAATTGTTTAAAAATTGCAGAAGATAAAAATTTAAATGTACATATATATACAGAAAATAAAATAATAGCACAGCAAGAATTGAAATATATAGGATTCAGAAATTATATTCTATATAAAAATCAAGTAGATTTTGAAATAGTAGAATCATTAGAAAGATATATTAAACAAAATGTTCCTAGTATATTAAAATTAGTTATATCAGGAAATACAGATTTAGAAAAAATAAAAAAGCAAATAGAAGATAAAGAAAACTTAACTGCAATACAAATTAAAAAATATGATAAATACAAGGATAAGACAATAAATGAAGAATATGAGTATTTAGATATTGTTCCAAAAAATGTAACTAAATACACTGCATTAAAACAACTAAGTGATTATTTAAGAGTTTCTAATGATGAGATTTTAGCTGTAGGAGATAATGTAAATGATATAGAAATGATAAAAAATGCAGGAATAGGAGTAGCAATTGGTGGATGTTATGATGAGGTAAAAGAAATAGCATCATATGTAACTAAAAACACAGTGAAAACAGGAGGATTTGCAGAAGCAGTATATAAATTTATAGAGTTTTAGAGGAAGGAATAAAATGTATACAATAGAAGAATTTGATAGAGAAAAAACAAAAATATTAAAATATATATTATATAAAAAAAGAAGTGAAAACGAGGTAAGGAATAAATTTTCTAGTACAATAAACCAAGAATTATTAGAAGATATTATAGATTATTTAAAAGAAGCAAATTACATAAATGATAAAGAATTTATAGAAAAGACAGTTAATAATTTTATTACATTAAAAAACTTATCTCTAAAAGAATTAAAATATAAGTTGATGTCAATAGGATTAAATAAAGATGATATAGATGATTACTTGTATGAAAATAAGGAAGAGTTAGAAGAATATGAAATAAAATCAGCATCAAATATAATATATAAAAAATCAAGTACGATGGAACAAGAAGAAATAAAGCAATATTTATTAAAAAAGGGATATAAAAACGAGAATATAAAGCAAGCATTTGAAAATGAATGATAAAACAACATTACTAAAAAGGCATACAAAAATAATCCACAATGCAAGTTAAATAGAAATTAATGTATACAAAACTAAAAAGGAGAAATACAAATGTCAATATTAACATTAGAAACGAAAAAAGTATCAATAAAAATTAATAATTTTGAAGGACCATTAGACTTATTATGCCACTTAATAGACAAAAACAAAATGAACATATATGACATTAATTTAAGTGAAATAACAGACCAATATATAAGTTATTTAAAAGAACAAGAAAGTTTGAATTTAGAAATAGCAAGCGAATTTTTAGTTATGGCTTCAACTTTATTATATTTAAAATCAAAAAATCTACTTCCTAAACAAGAAGATGATGAAGAAGAACTAACAGAAGAAGAGTTAATAAGAAGAATCATAGAATACAAAAAATTTAAAGAAATTAGTAAAGTATTTAAAGAGCAATATTTAAAATATTCAAATAGAATTTTTAAAATGCCAGAAAATATAGAATTACCAAAAAAGAAACTAGAAAAAAATTATGAAAGCAATGTAATACCAGATATATATAAGGAATTAATAGAAAGAAATAGTGTAAAGTTAAACCAAAATGCAAAAAATATAGAAAAAATAGCACTTGTAGAAAATTATACAGTTGCAAGTAAGGTAAAAGAAATGTTTAAGATATTGGTAAAACAAAAAAGATTTGTATTTAATAAAATATTTTCAATAAATAAAAGAAATAAACAGGAAGTTGTAACAGCATTTTCAGGATTGTTAGAATTATCAAGGAGAAATAAAGTAGAAACATCTCAAGAAAAATTATTTGGAGATATAACGGTAGAAAAAGTAAAAAAATAAAATAACATTGTGCATTCTTTTATACTATAAACTATTCAAATTAAAGAAATTGTTTAAAAATGAAAAAAATGGAAAAACTAACTATATAACCTAAAAAGAAGGTGATAAAAGTTGGTTTTTCTTTATATTATTGGGTTTGTATTAACTATATTTATAATACTGATATTTTCAAAAATTCAAATAAAAATAGAAAATTTCAAATTCACATCAGAAACTATAAGACACATAAATACAGACTACAAATTCGTTATAAAATTATATATTTTATCAAAGATACCAATATTAAAAATATCAATAACAAAGAAATTTTTGGAAAAACTTAAATTAAAGGAAAAAATGAAAACCTTTGAAATGGAGCTTATAGAAAATAAGTTAAAAATTGATAAAGACTTTTTAAAAGCTATGAAAAAATTAGATATCAATATAAAGCATTTAAATTTAAGGATAGATTTAGGAACAGAAAATGCAAGTTTTACATCAATAATAATTCCAATATTAAGTACAATAATTTCAATGTTATTAAGAAATAGAATAAAAGATTATAAAAATCAACATTATATAGTAAATCCAATTTTTACAAACCAAAATTTAATAAATATAGAACTTTCTAGTATATTTGAAATAAAAATGATACATATTATAGATAGTATATATGTATTAAATAAAAAAGAAGGAGAGGATAAATATGAGCGAACATCCAATAGAAGGGCTTATGACAACTGCTATGAATAGTATAAAAGATATGGTAGATGTTAACACAATTATAGGAGACCCAATAGAAACATCAAATAATATAGTCATAATACCTATTTCAAAAGTATCATTTGGATTTGCATCAGGAGGAAGTGAATTTAAAGGAGAAACAGTAGATGAATACACCAAAAAAGATAAGGAAGAAGCTATACAATATAGACTTCCATTTGGAGGAGGAAGCGGAGCAGGAGTAACTATAAATCCAATAGCATTTTTAGTAATTCAATCTAATAATGTAAAATTAATGCCGGTTAATCATTCATCATCTATAGACAAGCTTTTAGATTATATGCCAGATTTGATAGAAAAGACAAATAATATGATGAATCGTTGTATCCAAAATAAAAAAGAAGAAACACAAAAAATCATAAAAGAAATGCAAAAAAGAAATAAAGATGTAGAAAATCAAGAAACTAAAATTAAAGAAAAAATTGAAAAAAAAGTAAAAAAACCTGAAACAGAAAAAAAGCCTGAAGAAGAATTAGATTATGAATACGAATATAATGAAACTTTGGAAGACGAATAACTAAGGGGACGTTCCTTTAATCCCTAAAATTCGTGATAATGGGGACGGACCTTGGATAGGGAATTTGGAGACG
>CAMMNR010000125.1 GCA_946498265.1 uncultured Clostridium sp.
GATATTGTAAGAAAAATTTAAGAAATTGTTAAGGCTATGTTAAAACCTTAAAATATAAAATTATTTATAATATTTTTAAAAGGAGGCATTTAATATGGCAAAAAACAATAATAAAAAATTAAATAAAAAGAGAATTGTAATATTTATTTTGCTACTAATATTTGTTATATATTGGGGAATTAATTATTTAAAAAATAATGATTTCTTTAATGAATTAAATAGTAATTTTAACTTTTCTGATATTGTGGGTTATAGAGTAATTAAATTAGATAAGAATCCCAATTATTCTGGTGTAGGACAAGAAAAAGTAAAAAATAAAGATGGATATTTTACAACATTTACAACAGAAAATAATTATAAAAAAATATACAAAGAATACAAACAAAATGGTAATTCTTCATGGGCAGATAATGAATATTGGAATGGTAGTATGGCTGAAAATGGTTGTGGAATAACTGTAATGTCAATTCTTTTAAGTGGATATGGTAAAGACTATACTCCAGAGGATTTAAGAGAGATGTATTATCCAGTAATGGATTACGAAAAAATGTCTAGTGAATTATCTGAAACATTTGGGATAAAAAATTCTGATTTTTATTATGATTCAGAGCATTTATCAAATAAATCTATAATCCACCATTTACAATCTAATAGACCTATTATTGTGTGTGTTTGGAATAACCCAAGTGATAATCGTTGGACTACTGCTTCACATTATATGTTACTTTTAGCAGCTGATAATGATAATATGGTTTATGTTTCTAATCCAAATGGTTTAGAAAATGATAGTAAAAGTTCTGGTTGGTATGATATTGATGAAATTACACCATACATAGCAAAAGCATTATATATTGAAGATTACGAATAAAAGGAGGGATATTCCCTCCTAAAATTATTTTTCTAATAGATCATATATCTTTTAACGATTATATTAATACTTATTGTGGTAATTTAATTGTAAATAATATTCCTTTTTGTGAGTTTTCTATTTTATATGAAATATTATGATAATCAAAAATTGTTTTTGCTATGTATAGTCCTAGTCCACTTCCACCTGTATTTTTATTTCTTGACTTGTCAACTCTAAAAAACGGATTAAATAATTGTTTTAAATCTTCATTTTCTATGTGTATTCCTGTATTTTCTATTTTCATAACTTTATCATTAAAATCAATAAATACTTTTGCTTTTTTTGGAGAATACATTACTGCATTTGAAATAATATTTGAAATTGCATTTTCAAGTAGTCTTTCATCTCCGTTAAATTCATAAGCATCTTGAATATTTGTAATTATTTCAATTTCTTTATCTTCAGCTATTCCTTGATATTTTTTATATACTTTCTTTATTGTATTTGCTATGTCAAAGTTATTCTCATTTAATTTAAAACTTTCATCTTTAATCATAGCAACAGATAATATTTCTTTTATTAAATTTTCCATTTCATTTGCAACTTTAAGAGAATGGTTTAGGTATTTTGTCCTATCTTTATACTCTCCAACTTCATAAATCATCCCTTCTAATTCGCCTTTTATGATAGTAAGAGGAGTTTTTAATTCGTGTGATACTGCTCTAAAAAATTGAGTTTGTATTTTTTCTCTTTCTTTTTCTTCTTCTATGTCTTTTTGTAATTGCTTATTAGCAACAGTAAGTTCATTAATAGTTTCATTCAGCCTTTCTGCCATTTTATCTAAATTATTAGCAAGTACCCCTATTTCATCCGTTCGTACTGTATTACATCTCCAAGTCATATCTAGTTTGGCTAATTTTTTAGATATATTACTTATATCAATTACAGGTTTAGTAATTACTCTTGAAATTATTTGTGCTGCAACTATAGATATTAAAAGTATTATTACTAATATTACAGGAGTTATCTGTAAAAATACAACCATTATTTGATTTACCGTACTTTCTGCTACTGATAAAGTTAATATATATCTTTCATTTGAATCTATAAAAATGACATCACTTGAAATAGTTTGAATTGTTGTATCTTCTGAACTTTCTTCTCCAAAACTATACTTAGTATTTGTGTTTGTACTTTCTAATTGAGCATTTGCACTATGTTCTATACAAAAATCATATATTTTATTTATTCCCTCATCTAATGTAGTGGTTTCTAATTCGGATACAAGAGTTTTTATTTCTTCTGTATAATTTGATAAAGATATACTTCTATAATTGCTAGGCATTACTTTTATGACTATACCATATATAATAAGACCTACAAAAATTAAAACACAAGTTAGCATTAAAAATATTTTTAGCCATAGGCTACTTTTTATCTTCTTTATCAATTTTATATCCCACCCCTCTTACTGTTTCTATATAGTCATATCCTATTTTTTTACGAATATTTTTTATATGTGTATTTACTATTTTATCATCTCCAAAATAATCATAATTCCATATTGAGTTTAGTATATTATCTCTTGAAAAGACCTTTCCTTGATTTTCTAAAAATATCTTTAGTATTTCAAATTCTCTATATGTTAGTGATACTTTCTGATTATCTACATATACTTCATAATTTTCTGTATTTAATATCATATTTTTATATTTTAAAATATTTGAAGTTTCATTGTTGTTATCTGTTCTTCTAAAAATAGCCTCTATATGTTTTAAAACAATAGGCATGGAAAATGGCTTTGTTATATAATCATCTGCTAATTTATCAAATCCTTTTAGCTGACTTTCTTCATCTGTTAGTGCTGTTAATATTATAATGGGTATATTACTATTTTTTCTTATCATTTCACAAACTACAAATCCGTCAATTTTGGGCATCATTATATCTAGTAACACCAGATCATAACTATTTTTTTGAATAAGGTTTATTCCTTCTAACCCATCATCTGCTGTTTCAACTTTATAGTCTGCGTTTTCTAAAAATGCTTTAATTATATTTTGTATGTCTTTTTCATCTTCTATTACTAATATCTTTTTCATTCATTTTTCCTCCAGATGTATTATATATCTTAATTGTGTAGTTTTGGTGGAGTTGGAGAAAATTTTACAAAAAAGTAAAAGCGAGAGTTACTTTTTATAAGCAACTCTCTAAATTAAATAATTATTAATTGTTATCTTCTTTATTAAATATAGTTTTAATATTGTTTATAAACTCTTTTCTTCTAATTATTGTAGTAATTATAACAAATAATGAATATAGTAAGTTTCCAATATAAGGTTGAGTATTTAGTTTTGTTGTCAAGTCTGCACTAACAAAGAAAGTTAAAATTGCAAGAATTAGTATAATCCAATGTGAATATTTTATTCTTCTTATATATAAATATCCTAATGGAATATATACAATAGCAAGTAATAATTTTACAATGTAATCTGGAATATTAGGTAAATTAAACACTAAATTTAGTTGACTACCATTAAATAACAATGATAATAAAGCAATAATTCCACCAAATATATAAAAACCACCAATAAATGTAATAACTTTTGATTCTTTCATTTTTTCCTCCATAATTTTAATTATTAAAAAATATTCTTGTAACAATTTATCTAAAAAGTCAATCTATATAGTCATTTTAATCAGACTTAATAAAAACTTCGGAATTTTCGGAAATTCTTGTAAAACAATATTTACTATATTTTCTTTTGAAAGCTCTTGTGCTGTATTAAATATTATATCTCCACTTGTTTGCTCTCCCACAGCAATATGTCCTGAAGCATATCCTCCAATACCAATATTAGAGGCAAGTGCAGCTCCACCAAAAGAGTACATTCCGATTGCCAATCCACCAATAGAGATTATACCTATCGCAAGTCCACCAATAGCAACAGGTGCTAATGCTAGTCCTCCAATAGCCAAAAATAAAGCTATTGCAACTCCTCCTAATGAGATTAACCCTAAAGGGATTCCACCTAATGCCAATAATCCCATTGCAATTCCACCTATTGCAAATAAACCTTGTGCAATATTTCCAATAGCAATTATTCCTTTTGCTCTCCTTATTCCAAAGCCAAGATTAATATGAACTAATGGAATACCTTTAATTTTAGTTTTACTTTTATATTCGTAATCTAGCCTAACCTTCCCATAAAAAATTCTTTGATCTTCATTTAAAGTTTCATCATCTTCTTTACCAACTAATTTATCAATAGAAATATTAAAAACTTTGCTTAATTCCATCAATTTTTCCAACTCTGGAGTTGTTTCACCTAATTCCCATTTGCTTACAGTCTGTCTACTCACATTAACTTTGTTACCTAATTGTTCTTGTGATAATCCTTCCTTTTTTCTTAATTCAATTAATTTTTCATTAAATTTCATTTTTTCATTCCTCCCTTTGATATAATTATAGAATTTAGTGTCAATTAAATCTACCAATTATACTTGGAAGATTGTCAACAAAACTTAACATTGCTTATTTTATCGCAAAAATCAACTGTTTTTATATTACTTTTTTTAAATTTTTTCTATCTTTTTATTACTAATTTTATATAATTTTTTATTTCATTTCTATAAATACTGTTGTATATTACCATAAAAGTATAAAATTTTCCACTATTTAACTGTATTATTTTATGATTTTTTTACTGCAAAAAGAGAATCACTATTTCTAATGATTCTCTCTCGAAAATAAAAGGGGATGTTTTGTGTGCTAATTGCTTCATCTACAATTAGCACTATACTAATTTACTGTTTTTGCATTTGAATATATTTGCTCTAACTTTTCATCTGGATAATATTCATCAAAAAAATTATCTATATATCCATTAGCTGCAATATTATTTTTTCTTTCTAATTGTCTTGATCCAGCCATACCTGACATTACTATATCAAAAGTTATGAATAATACTAAAAAAGCTGTTACATATCTAAAATTTGTATTTTTACACCATTCATTTAAGTTACGGATAAGTGGTAATATAAATCTTACAAAAAGAACTCCACCTATTCCCCAATATAAACAATGTAATAAACTTGTTCTTCCATGTATATTAAATAATAAATTGCTATAATCCCAAGATATTGTTCCAAACCAAGTTTCTTGTAAATAAGAAAATAGATATTCTACTATTCCTCCAAGCAACATTGTTATAAAAAATATTTTTATGTAGCTTTTCTTTTTTATATTTGAGATAACTAAATAATAAGCAACAAGTCCTACTCCATATACTTGTATGAACGGTCCAAATAATAAACCTTGTCTTGATACAAAATGTCCGTTTTGTACTAAACCAACAATCATTTCTATACCATAGCCTATTATACTACCTATTAAAAATATCCAAAATATTTTTGTTAGTTTTTGTATAATACTTTCTTTATCTACTATCATAATTGAATTGCTTGTTTCTTCCATACTCCAATTTTTTCTCCTCTTTATCTATTATAAATTACAATTCTTATGATTCTTTTTATTAATTCTTAATTTTTTATAAATTTTACTAGAGGATGTCTGTGCTAATTGCTTCAACTACAATTAGCACAGCTATTCTATTCTGCTTGTTTTAATATTTCATTTGCTTCATCTTCTGTTAAAAATTTATTTTCTATCATCTTTTCCATTACTTGTCTTTGTCTTTGCTTTGCTAAATCTG
>CAMMNR010000126.1 GCA_946498265.1 uncultured Clostridium sp.
TGTAAATAAAATACTAATAAACATAGATATTAAAAAAATTTAATCTTTATTACTGAAATAAATTTTTTGAAATTGACATATAATAAAATATGTGCTAATATATATTTAGCAATTGCAATTAAGAGTTCCTAAAATTGCAAATAAAAAAGACTAGGTGTGCAAGACCTAGTCTTTTTTGTTAATCTTTCAAATTCTTTACAATTAAGTAAATCAAATAAAGTTTTAACAATTTTAAGAGTTCCTTCATTTTGCAAATTCCCCCTTTCGCAAAACAAAAGGAAGGCTTTTTTAATATAAAGTATTTTCATATGATTGTCAATACAATTTTAAAAGGTAGAGTACTTTTTCAAATACTCTACCCTGAAGGGATTTATTGCGTCCCTTCTTTCCTTTTTCTCTTGAAATTTTTCCCAAGAGAAATTCCAAAGGTTGTAAATGCTAATCCATAGGCTACCACTGCTTTCCAGCTAAATGTTGTGTAGAATGTCTTAAACAATTCTACAATCTCATCTAACCGGAAAATCACTAGTCCTAAAATCAGCATTATACCTCCTAATAATAAACTTCTTAAAATAACCCCTAAATTTTTTATCATGTTTATACCCTCCTTATGTTAAGTTATTTTAAAGTTTTATCCACTTTTGGATATTATGTTTATTATAGCATAATTCCTTGTTTTTTTCAAATTTTCCACATTTTATTGTTTTATTTTCCAAATTATGTTATTATTTTCTTGTAATATTATCTTTGCATATAAGTAGAAAGGAGCATTATCCATTTGAAAAAATTTTTTATTTTTTTGTGTCTTATGATACCATCAATCGCGGTATTATACCAGATACAAAAACAAAAAGAAAATATTACCAAAAACCTGCCAGCAGGTTTGGCTATACTTTCTTTAAAAAAAGGTGGAACTTTCTAAGTTTCACCTTTTATCCTTTTTATAATATCCATATTTATTCCTTTGACTTTCAGCAACTCTTCATCACTTGCTTGTTTTATTTTCTCTAAACTACCAAATTGTTTTAATAGTGCTTGTTTTTTTACTTTTCCAATTCCTTTTACTTCATCTAATTCTGATTTTGTAATTTGTTTATCTCTTACTTTTCTATGATATGTTATTGCGGTATCATGGACAGTATCTTGAAATCTTGTAATTAAATTCATTAAATTTTCTGAAATTTCTAATTCATTTCTATTTTCATCCATTAAAGCTCTTGTTTGGTGTTTATCATTTTTTACCATACCAAATACTTTTATATCTGCTAATTCGTCTTTTTTCTCTTTCACTTCTTTTAAAACATTTTTAATTGCCTGTTTTGTTGCACGTATCTGTGTAATACCACCATCAGCAAATATTACATCTGGTAATTTTCCAAAACCTCCATTTGGATTTTCTATTGAATGTTTTAATCTTCTTGTTATTACCTCTTCCATACACCTTGGATCATCTTGTCCATATACTGTTTTTATTTTAAATCTTCTTGATAAGTTCTTTTTTATAACTCCATCTTGCATTACACACATTGCTGCTACCATATATTCTCCTGATATGTTTGATATATCAAATGTTTCTATCTTTCTTGGCAATTTTTCAAGTTTTAATACATCTTTTAATTCCATTAAAATAGAACTTTTATCTTTTTCTTTATTTTCTAACGTAACTTTACTATTTAATTCTGCCATCTCAACAAAACGTAGTTTTTCGCCTTTTTTAGGACTTTTTATTTCCACTTTTTTTCCTAACATTGTGGATAACCATTGTTCAATTACTTCTTTATCTTCTATTTCTTCTCTTACCATTATTTTATTTGGTATATTTGGATTATCTAAATAATATTGTTTGATAAATCCTGATATTATTTCTTTATCTTCCATGTCTTTTAAATCTTGATAAAAATAGTGTTCCCTTCCTATCATCTTACTTCCACGCACAAAAAATATTTCTATACATACTTCTAGCTCTGATTTTGCTATTCCTATTACATCTATATTATTTTCTGAAATGTTTGATACTTTTTGTTTTTCTGATATTCTTTCTATTGCTTGTATTCTATCTCTTAATTCTGCTGCTTTTTCATATTGTAAATTTTTTGCTTCTTTTGTCATTTGTTCTTCTAGTTCTTTTAAAAGTTTCCCTGTCTTTCCTTCTAATAAGTCTATTATTTCATTTATTTGTTTCATATATTCTTCACTTGTAACATATCCCATACATGGTGCTAGACATCTATTTATATGATAATTTAGGCATGGTCTTATTCTTTCTTTTAAAGTTTTACATTGACGTATTTTATATTTTTGTTTTATAAAATCAATCATTTCTTTTGCTGCTCCTGGATTTGCATATGGTCCAAAATATTTTGAACCATCATTTATTACTCTTCTTGTAAAAAATACTCCTGGATATTTTGATTTTATATCAATTTTTATATATGGATATGTTTTGTCATCTTTTAATAAAACATTAAATTTAGGTCTATTCTTTTTTATCAGATTACACTCTAAAATTAATGCTTCTGCTTCATTGTCTACAACTATATATTCAAAATGGTCTATCAAGCTTACCATTTTTTCAATTCTTTGTGTTTTGTTTGTTTTTCTAAAATATTGTCTTACTCTATTTTTTAAAGAAACTGCTTTCCCGACATATATAATATTGTCTTCCTTGTCTTTCATTATATATACTCCGTGGTTTTCCTGGCAGTTTCTTTAATTCTTCCTCTATGTTAAACATCTAGTTGGTGTCCTTTCTATTTTTTTGTTAGTTAAAAATATATTATTGTGTTTGCATTTTTATTTTTAATTTTCAATATATCCTATGTATGGTAAATTTCTGTATTTTTGGTCATAGTCTAGCCCATAGCCAATAACAAATAAATCATCTATTCTAAATCCTATATAGTCAACATTTAATTCTATTACTCTTCTTGATGGTTTACTTAAAAGTGTTGCGATTTTTAATGAATTTACTTCTTTCGATTTTAGGTATTTTACTAAAAAGTCTAATGTTCTTCCTGTGTCTATTATGTCCTCAACAATTATTACATCTTTACCTTTAATGCTATTTGTTAAATCCTTGTTTATTTTTATTTCATTTGTACTTTCTGTTCCTTTGTAACTACTTATCTCTATAAATTCAAATTCTACATTATTTTTTATTTTTTTTGCTAGTTCTACCATGAATACAGCTGAACCTTTTAGTACTCCTAAGAATAATATGTCTTTTTCTTTATAGTCTTTTTCTATTTCTCTTGCTAATTCTTCTATTCTATTTTCTAATCTTGCTTCATTTATTAATATTTTTATATTTTCCATTTTTATATCCTTTCTTACTATATAATTGGAAAATAATTTTTACTTTATTTTCCCCGTTTATATTGTAATATTATACTAAAAAACATTAGAAAATTCAATCTTATATATAATTTTTTGAATTTTTCTTGACAAAATTAAATATAATATATTATAATACTAAAAATATTACGTTAATACAGCACAAAGCTTTTAGAAGTTACTTTTAGAGAATAAGGGTCACCGGCTGTAAGCCCTTTAAGGTCAACCTAAAAAGTGAAACATGTTGGAGTAATTTAATTTAAAGTGGAAAATATTTTTATATATTTTCAAGCTGGGTGGCACCGCGGATTTTTATTCGTCCCTGCATTTTGCAAGGATGTTTTTTTGTGCTTTCAATATTTTATTTTCAAAATTGCTCAAAAAAACTCCATATAGAAAAGGAGGTTTTTTTTATGAACGAGTATAGAACTCATAATTGTAATGAAATTAGTTTAGAGGATGTTGGAAAAAAAGTTAGGATTGCGGGTTTTGTTCAATCTGTCCGTGATTTTGGAGGATTAGTTTTTTTAGATATTAGAGATATGTATGGGATTACACAAGTTGTTACTTCTGCTAAAGAAACTGATGTTGATTTTGCATCACATATTCCAATTGAGTCTTCTGTTACTGTTTTTGGAGAGGTTAAGAAAAGAGATGAGGAAACTGTAAATCCCAAATTAAAAACAGGTTTAGTAGAAATTCGTATTGAAGAAATTAAAATTTTAGGCAAAAGAACTAAGAATTTACCTTTTGAGGTTAATAGTAATCAAGAAATAAGAGAAGATTTGAGACTTCAATATAGATTTTTAGATTTGAGAAGTGATAGATTAAAAAATAATTTATTATTAAGAGCAAAAGTTCTTCAATTTATTAGAACTCAAATGATAGAACAAGGATTTTTGGAAGTTCAAACTCCAATACTTACAAGTTCGTCACCTGAAGGTGCTAGAGACTATTTAGTTCCTAGTAGAGTTCATCCGGGTAAATTTTATGCTTTACCTCAGGCACCTCAACAATTTAAACAATTGTTAATGGTCTCTGGAATTGATAAATATTTTCAAATAGCTCCTTGCTTTAGAGATGAGGACGCAAGAGCAGACCGTGCTCCTGGAGAATTTTATCAATTAGATATGGAAATGTCATATGCAACACAGGAAGATGTTTTTTCTGCTATAGAACCTGTAATGTATAATACTTTTAAAGAATTTTCTGATAAGAAAATAGCCCAATATCCATTTCCAAGAATTTCTTATAAAGATGCTATGCTTAAATATGGAACAGATAAACCAGATTTAAGAAATCCTTTAATTATTATTGATTTATCTGACTTTTTTAAAAAATGTACTTTTAAACCTTTTATAAATAGAACTGTTAGAGCTATAAAAGTTGAAAAACATTTATCCAAAGGTTTTCATGAGAAATTGCTTCAATTTGCTATTTCTATTGGAATGGGTGGACTTGGATATTTAGAAGTTCAAGATGACTTAAGCTTCAAAGGTCCTATTGATAAATTTATCCCTACTGACTTGAAAAAAACATTATTGGAATTAGCAGATTTAGAATGTGGAGATACCATATTCTTTATAGCAGATAACGAAAAAAGAGCTACAGAATTGGCTGGCCAAATTAGAACTGAGCTTGGTAAAAGATTAAATCTAATAGATGAAAATGTATTTTCATTTGCTTGGATAATTGATTTTCCAATGTTCGAATTAGATGACCATTCAAAATTAACATTTAGCCATAATCCATTTTCTATGCCACAAGGTGGCTTGGAAGCTTTAAATAGTGAAAATCCATTAGATATTTTAGCATATCAATATGACATTGTATGTAATGGTGTTGAACTTTCTTCTGGGGCTGTTCGTAATCATGATATTCAAATAATGTTAAAAGCTTTTACAATGGCTGGATATACTGAGGAAGAAGTTACTTCTAAATTTGGTGCTTTGTATAATGCTTTTCAATATGGTGCTCCTCCTCATGCTGGTATTGCTCCTGGCATTGATAGAATGCTTATGCTTTTAACTGATTCTGATAGTATTAGGGAAGTTATTGCTTTTCCTTTGAATAGTAAAGCCCAAGATTTGATGATGGGTGCTCCTAGTAATGTAAGTAGACAACAATTAAGAGATGTGCACATTAGTTTTAGGGGACCTTTTTAGGGGACGTTCCTTCAATCCCGAAAATTAGGGAACAAAGGGACGGACCT
>CAMMNR010000127.1 GCA_946498265.1 uncultured Clostridium sp.
GCAATACTTTTTAAATTGCAACCAAAACTTTACATCTCGATAAATTACTATTTATTATAATAAAATTCCTTTATGGTATTTGCAAATTCTTCTGGTGTATCAATATTAATTTCATGTCCTGCACCTTGTATAACTTTTATTTTACTATTTTTTATATTACTATTTAACTGTCTTGCACTTTCCATATTTAAAGTATCTTTTTCACCACATATTATTAATGTATTACATTGTATTTTTGATACCTTAAATTTAATATTTAGTTCCGCTAGTGAATTACTTAATTCTATAAAATTTTTTTTTGAAATTCCTATATTTTCAAAATTCTTTTTAGGTATAAACTTAAAAACAAAATTTTGAAATCTTAATAATTTTTTTGGTAATTCATATGGTGTTCCACTAAGAATGATAGAATTTACTTTTTGAGGGTATTCTACGGCATAATCAATAGCAAGTATTCCTCCGAGCGAAAGACCAACTAAATTTAATTTTTCTTTAAAACCATTGCAATAATCTGCAAAAGCTCTATATAAATTATCATAATTTAATTGATAATTTTTAGCAATTTCAAACACATTAGGTGTTTTAACATCAATATTATCTTCATTTAGTATAGTTTTTACTTTATCCCAACTTGATTCATTTTGTCCCATTCCATGAATTAATATATTTATCACTTTTATATCTCCTATTTTTCATTTCTTACAAAAACATTTAATACATCACCATATTTAGTAAGTGCTGTTCCTATATCGCCATTCTTTGAACTCATACTAAAAATATAATCCCCAATAATATTACTAAAAGATTTAATTTCATCTTTTGAATATTCTCTATTTTCACTTTTTATTCCTATTTCTTGTAATAATTCTTTATTTTTCTTGGATAAATCATTTTCTAAATTCATTTTTTGGTCTCTCCTTTTATGGTTTTATATATGAAAAATATATCATAATAAATTACTTTTTTCAACAAAAAACTAGCAGAAAAAGTATCTCTGCTAGTCTTCATCTTCAAAGTAGCTTTTAAGAGTAGAAATAAACTTTAAATACATTTTCAATTCTTTTTTTGTACTATTATCTAAAAAATTATCTATCGTTTTTCTTGTAGTCAAATTTTTTGTTTCACTATTTCCATATAAAATATAATCTGTAGTTGTGCCAGTTGCAGTACATATTTTATTTAAGGCCTTAACACTAACATTAAGTGTACCTGTTTCTAATTTTCCTAAATGATTTTCTGATAAACCGCATCTTTCGGCAAATAATTGCCTTGATTCATGGTATATTTCTTCTCTAATTTTTCTTATTCTCATTCCAATTTTTACTGCATCTAAAATCATAATTAGCCTCCTTCTTCCTAATACTACTATTTTATCTTCCTTTATAAGAATATTACACTCCTTATTACTGACAAAATATATGACAAATAGGAATTTAAAATTATAAAAAGGCAGTAAAATACAGTGTTTTAGAAATTGTACATTTTCTAATAACTGACATGATACGATAAACTGCACTACTTTTCGACAAATTTTGCACTTTTCTTTTTGTATAATTCCTGTGGGTTTATATACCTATTTAGGAAGAATATAAATTGAAGGTGCAAAAGAGTATTAAAAAAATACGAATGATATTTATGTTTCATTACTAGATAGGTACAATAGACTCATTTTTTATATATTTTAAAGGAAGGAGGTTTTATTTTTATACTTCAAGCAAGTATTCCTCTTAGATAGGAATATCAAACCCAAATTTAAGATTTGGGAGGAATACTTATGGGAGATAAAAATAACTATAAGCAAGAAAGGTTTGATAGTTTCCTAAATAAAACTATAATTCTATCATCTAGAACTTATTTCAAAAAACAATCAAATATTAGTAATAAAGAAAAAACAATTGTAGATAATGAGGATTATTCTGCTTATTTACAAGATTTTATTGCGAGTGATGCACACTTGTCTGATATTGACAAAATTGATTTGTCTTTACAATTAAAAAATGCCCTTAATTCACTGACTGCTATCGAACAGTCGGTGATTTTTTTGCTTTTTCAAGAAGAATTATCACAAGATGAAGCAGCTAAAATACTTGAAATATGGTCTAAATCTGTTAGCAGAATAAAAGTACGAGCTATTGAAAAATTAAGAAAATATTTGAAAGGAGATTTAAATAATGAAAGATAAAAATTTATTTGAATTAGGTAAATTAGCACAACAAGGAAATGATATGGCAATGTTAGAAATTATTGAAAGAAAAAAGAAAATGATAAAAAAATATAGTTTTGGAGACGAAGATAGATACCAATTTATCATTTTAAAATTAATTGAAGGAATAAAAAGATATAATTTTGAAAAAAAATTATAAAGTTTGGGTAGATTTTCGCTGACTTACTCACTGTATATATAATGAAGGGCAAATTTTAAGGAAGCACTATATTGAAAAGGACAGATAAGACAAGCTCTTATCTGTCTTTACTTAAATTTAAGAAAGGAGAATATAGATATGTTTTTCAGATGTCTATTATTAGGAATATCCCTTGTTGTAGTACTTTTCTTTTTTGATATTTTATTACCTAAACTTAAATTAAAATATCGTTTATATAAAGAATTAAAAGAAAAGAAAAAAAGAGAAGAAGCCTTCGCTAAAAAGATGAAAGAATTAGAAATTAAGTAAATTTCTAATAGTCTTGTTATACCTAAAAAGTGTCGACAAAAAATTAACCAGCAAAAACATAGGGTGGTATTTATATATGGAAACCTTAAAAGATAAAATATTTGAAATGTTTTATATTAAGCATTTAAAAGTAAAAGATATAGCAGAAAGAGAAAAAGTTTCTTCAGCATATATAACAAAAGTTGTAAAAACAGATGTAAGGTATAAAACAGAAAAAGCATTTAGAAAAAATAAATCAAAAGAAAAAAGGAAATTAGCTCAAAATAAATTTAATAAACAAAAGAGAGAAAAGCAAAGAATTGAAGATAATTATGCTTTTGTACAAGAACAACATAAAGAAGCATCACGAGAATTATCAAAAAGCAAGAGATTGAGTGATGAAAATTATAGAAAATGGAATAAAAGTGCTTATACATATAACCCTTCAAAACACAGATACGAGTTTGATAAAACTCTTGGTCGTTCTTATGATGTACCAAAATATATAAAAGAAAGGTAAGTAAATTATGGAACAAAAATTATTAAAAGTTTTTCAGTTAGCAGATAGATTAAATACTAAACAAAGTAAGATATATGCAGAAATTAACTATACTGCTAATGATAGTCAAAAATTAGAAATATGTATTAGACGAAAAAAAGATTTTTCTTATATTGAAAAATGTGAAATTTGTATTCAAGAAAATTCAGAAATTAGATGGGACAATATTATTACATTGTTTGAAACTTTTATTGGAGGTGTCAAAGATGAATAAAAAAGAAGCTGTTGCTTATGCACAAGTTGCGCTTGATTATATGCAAAGTTCTAAATATACTGGCGAAATTAATCCTGCGACACTTGGTGTGGAAATGAAACAATGTTTTAAATTGTATCCTAGAAATATTATACAAAACATTGCTGATTCTCAAAGTTGGGCTAGAAATAAATTACAAAAAATTAAAGATGGATGTGATATAGATGCAAAATAATGATGAAAAAATAGGATTAAATATTAGTGAAGCAGCAAATTTAATGGGAATAAGTAAAAACTTAATGGGTGAACTAGTAAAATATCCTGATTTTCCCTGTATAAAATTTAAAAGAAGAATTGTCATTAACAAAAAAATGTTGCAAGAGTGGTTTGATGAAAACTCTGGAAGATTTTTTACTTAAATATTGCTTATATTTTTATATTAATATATAATAGAGAATATTAAATATTGTGCTTTTTACCTTTAATGTTCTCTATTTTTGAATGGGGGAAAAAATAATGGCAAAAACTTCACAAAAAGAGCCTGTTAAAAAAAAGAGAAATACAAGAGGAATGGGATCAATACGACAAAAAAATGGAGGATATGAAGGAAGAATTACAGTTAAAGTAAATGGTAAATCCAAACAAATATCATTATTTAATAAAGACAAAAGAGTTTTAGTTCAAGAAATGATACGAGTTAAGCAAGAGTCTAATGAAAATGCTTATATAGAAAAAGACAAAATCACATTAGAAGAATGGCTTAAAAAATGGGTTCGTATTCACAAAAGACCTTTTGTTACAGCTAGAACTCTACAAGGGTACATTGAAAAAATAAATGCTAATATTATTCCACATTTAGGTAGTTATCCAATGCAATCTTTAGATAGACTTATTTTGCAAGAGTATTTCTCTAATTTATCAACAGGTAATGAAAAAAAATCAATAAAAAAATATTCTCCTAAAACAATAAGGGAGATAAAAAGTATTTTAAATATGGCTTTTGCGGATGCTGAAATAGACAAAATTGTTAAATATAATCCTATTCCAACTATTCGCACACCTAAAGTTAGAAAGAAAAAGAAAACACCTACATTATCACCAACTGAACAGCAAGAATTAATGAATATCTTGCTATCTGAACAAAATGGGCTATGTTACATTTTTATTTTAAACACAGGATTAAGGCCAGGTGAAAATGGAGGTATTAAATGGAAACATTATAGTTACAAAGAATCTAATATAAAAGTTAGAGATAATTATGGTAAAATTACCTATTATGATGATAATTTTAAAAAAATCGAATCTACTTATGAGGAAAAAGATTTGAAAACAGCATCAAGTTATAGAACTATTCCGTTACAAAAATGGCTAAATGAATTGATGCATTTGTTTATGCTATCTGAAATGAAACAAAAAGGATATACAAGCAAAGAACAAATGGAAGATAACTACATTTTTGTTAATAATTTAGGAAATCCTTTAAGTAGTGATTATCTATGGGATACTTTAGATAGAATGTTAAAAAGGCATGACTTTAAACATGTTAGTGTTTACCAGTTAAGACATTTATTTGCAACAAGATGTGTAGATGTTCATATTCCGATAAATCAAGTTCAACAATATTTAGGACATACTCTAGGAAGTACAACTGTTGATTTTTATGTTGATTATGATGAAGAAACAAACAAAAAGGAAATTGAAAAATTAGAAACAATAAATAATATAAATGTTTTACCTGAAAAACTAAAAGATATATCATCTGTTCTTTTAATGGGACAAAAAGTAATTTAAAGGGACATTAAAGGGACATAGTTGAAATATATATATTTTAATAATAAAATAGTATGCTTATATTGGTTGAGAGAGTAAGGTTACAAAGAAATTAAAAAACATAAAAAAACAGGTATATCGCCGGGCTCATAACCCAAAGGTCGGAGGTTCGAGTCCTCCTCCCGCAACCAATTTTGAGGCTTTTAGCCTCTTTTTTTTATTTTAAAATATTTTATATTATTTTATAAAATGCCCTAGTATCAAGCATTTTATCTAAAAATAATTTTACTTAATTTATTTTATTTTTTATTATTTTTTACGATTTGCTACCAAAGGTGCTACCAAAAAATATTTTTTATAGCTAAT
>CAMMNR010000128.1 GCA_946498265.1 uncultured Clostridium sp.
CCGTCCCCTTTGGCAAAAATAGGGAAAAAAACCCCCGTCCCCAAATTCCCTACAGCCCCTCAAAAAAATGAAAGGAAAGAAAAAATATGTTAAGAAGTGAAACAATAAAAATTATGGTAGGAAATGTACAAATAGGTGGACAAAATAAAGTAGTAATACAATCAATGTGTAATACAAAGACAAAAGATGTCGAAAGTACAGTAAAGCAAATATTAGAACTAGAAAAAGCTGGATGTGAAATAATTAGAGTAGCATGCTTAGATTTAGAAGATGCAAAAGCAATAAAACAAATAAAAGAAAAAATACATATACCAATTGTTGCTGACATACATTTTGATTATAGAATAGCATTAGAAGCAATAGAAGCTGGAGTAGATAAAATACGTATAAATCCAGGAAATATAGGAGCAGAAGAGAGAGTAAAAAAAGTAGTAGACGCATGTAAAGAAAAACATATTCCGATTAGGATAGGTGTTAATGCAGGATCATTAGAAAAAGATTTGTTAGAAAAATATGGAAAGCCAACAGCAAAGGCAATGGTCGAAAGTGCAAGAAGACATATAGAAATATTAGAAAAGCTAGATTTTAAAGATTATGCAATATCTTTAAAAGCTTCTAATTTAGATTTATGTATAGAAAGTTATGAAGAAGCATCGAAAGAATTTGATTGTCCATTACATTTAGGAATAACAGAAAGTGGAACAGAATTTAGTGGAACAATAAAATCTAGTATTGGATTAGGATGTATGTTAAGACAAGGAATAGGAGATACAATAAGAGTATCGCTTTCAGATGATCCAATAAAAGAAATAGCAGTTGCAAAAGAAATATTAAAAGATTGTAATCTATATTCCAAATCACCAACATTGGTGGCATGCCCAACATGTGGAAGAACACAAATAGATTTAATACCAATAGCAAAAGAAGTAGAAAAGTTTTTACAGACAATTGAAGCAGATATAACAGTTGCAGTTATGGGATGTGCTGTAAATGGACCAGGAGAAGCAAGAGAGGCTGATATAGGAATAGCAGGAGGAATAAAAGAAGGTTTATTATTTAAAAAAGGAGAAATAATAAAAAAAGTAAAACAAGAGGAAATAGTTGATGTATTGAAAGAAGAAATATTGAATATGATTAATAAATAATTTATAGTAGAATATATATTTATTAAATTTTTGTAGATTATAAACTTTATAAAATATATAAGGAAGATGTAAATATGGAAGTTATATTAGGTAAAACAGCAGGTTTTTGTTATGGTGTAAAAAGAGCAGTAGAAGGAGCAAAAACAGAAATAGAAAAATGCAGAAATACATATTGTTTAGGAGAAATAGTACATAATAAGCAAGTAGTAGAAAAACTTGAGAAAAAAGGAATGAAATTCATAGAAAATTTAGATGAGATAAAACAAAAAGATGCAAACGTAATAATACGAGCACATGGAGTACCTAAAAAAATCTATGAATTAGCAAAAGAAAAAAACGTACAAGTAAAAGACTATACATGCCCTAATGTATTGAAAATACATCAAATAGCTGATAAATATTCAGAAGAAGGATATTATATAATCTTATGTGGAAATGGAAATCATCCTGAAAATTTAGGAACTATAAGCCATTGTAATAAAAATTATGATGTAATTGAAAAAGAAGAAGAAATAAACAGCATTATAGAAAAAATAATAAGAAATAATATAGATAAAGTATTATTAATATCACAAACAACATATAATTTGGAAAAGTTTAGAAATATCGAAAAAGTATTAAAAAATCAATTAAGTGAAAAAAACATAGAGTTGATAGTAAAAAATACTATTTGTAGAGCAACAGAATTAAGACAAAAAGAAACTGAAGAAATAGCACAAAAAGTAGATTATATGATAATAATTGGAGGAAAAAATAGTTCTAATACTAAGAAATTATTTGAAATCGCAAAAAAACATTGTGACAATACAGTATGTATAGAAACAGTAAATGAACTAGACATAGAAAAGGTAAAAAAGTTTAATACAATAGGAATTATGGCTGGTGCATCAACCCCAGATGAAAGTATCAAAGATGTTTTATCAATTTTATAATGAATAAAAAGTTCATCTAATCTTAATGAAGATTAGATGAACTTTGATTTAGTACAACTTTAACTATAGTACCTTCTGGAACAGAAGTATCTTTAGAATAATCCTGAGAAATAACAGTTCCAGAACCTTCAACAGAGATATTTAAATTTTTCTCTTTCAAAGCGTTAAAAGCTTGAGTGTAATTCATATTTTTTAAATCAGGTACAGTAACTGAAGTAGAAACCGTATTATTTTCACCGTATAATATAATAACAGAATTTTTAGGTAAAGAGCTACCTGGTTTTGGATTCTGGTCTTGAACTAAAATGCTATTAGCATCTCCATCAACATAAGTCTTTACAGTAAATCCGGCATCCTTTAATGTTTTTTCAGCTTCTGCTACTGTTTTATTTCTTACATCAGGAACAGTAATATTATTAGAGTCTGTGGCAGTTGTAGCATCAACATTTGAAGGGACACCTAAATAAGGTAGTATTTCTGATAACATTTGTGCAACAACAGGTGCGGCAACAGTACCTCCTTGATTATTATCTTTTGGTGGATCATATAAAGTTAAAAGTAAAACTACTTGAGTATCTTCAACAGGTGAAATTGCAACATAAGAAGCAACATATCCAGCGTCTAAATTAGTATAAATAGGTTCAGAAGTTCCTGTTTTTCCACCAATACTGTAACCAGTAACAGCAGCATGTCTACCACTACCATCAGTAACAACAGATTCCATTAAAGATTTTACTTCTTCAGCTGTTTCTTTAGATATAACTTGTCTAACTTCTTTAACAGGAACTTCAGTTACTGCACCAGTATCAGTATTAGTAATTTGCTTAACAATTCTTGGTTGCATTAATACACCATCATTAGCAATACTTGCAATAGCTGTAATCATTTGTAATGGAGTAATATTTAATCTTTGTCCAAAAGACATTGTTGCAAGTTCTACTTCTTTAACATCTTCTAACTTCTGGAAAATACTAGATTGTTCACCATATAATCCAGAATTTGTAGATTCAAATAATCCGAAAGCATCATAATATTTATAAAGAGTAGGAGCAGTAATTCTAGCACCTAGTTGCATAAATGCAGGGTTACAAGAATTACATAGAGCCCTTCTCAAAGTTTGAGAACCATGAGGAGTAGGAGCCCAACATTTTATTCTTAAAGGTTCAGAACGTGAGGCGTCCTCGAATTCTTCATAACCTTGACAGAAAAAATCACCTTCTTTATCAGTAGTTGTAATATTTTCTTCCAAAGCAACTGCAGCGGTGATAACTTTAAAAGTAGAACCAGGTTCATAAGTATCAGCTACAGATTTATTAGACCACATTCTATATAAAGCTTCTGTTTTTTCTTCGCTTGTAAGAGAATCATATGTTTGAGCCAAAACAGAATTAGGTGTATAAGGGTCATTCAAATTATAATCAGGATATGTAGCCATAGCTAAAATGTCACCATTTTTTGGATTCATTACAATAACGTTACCACCTTGCTCACAACCTACATCTTCAACAGCTTGTTTTAAATATTTTTCAACAATAGTTTGAATATTTAAATCTAGTGTTAATGTTAAATCACTACCATTCTCAGCAGAAATATATGTTTCTTCAGAATCTGGAATTTCTTGTTGACTACCATCTTGAGAACTTACAATTTTACCAGGTGTACCAGTTAAAACAGAATTCCATTTTGATTCTATGCCACTTAAACCTTGATTTTCGGTTCCACAAAATCCTATTACCTGTGCAGCAACATTATTATAAGGATAAGACCTTTTTGTATCCTCATCTATATTAATTCCAACTGATATGTCATTATCTTCCATCCATTGTTTTAGTTCTTCAACCTTATCATTTTCAACTTTTTTTATAATAGTTTCAACAGAAGCAGTACTATTTACTTTTTCAAGAGTTTCATTATAATCTAATGAGAAAATATCTGACAACCCTTTTGCTACAGTTTCCTTAAGAGTTTTAGTTTCTTCATCGTTTTTACCAACTATTCTATCAGGGTTTATTGTAATAGTATCAACTTGAGAACTTATAGCCAATGCTTTACCAGTTGAATCATATATATTTCCACGTTTAGGACTAATAATTTGATTAATAGTTTGTTGTTGATATGCACTTTCTTTTAATTCACTACCCTGAACAAATTGAAGAAATCCAATTCGAACAATTAGTAAAACAAAAATTAAAACAGCAACAAAAAAAGTCACTTTCAATTTTTTTGAATATATGAAATTTTTAGACTCAAAATCTGTATTAATTTTTACAATATTATTTTTGGGATTACTATCTTTTTTAGTATTATTTGTTTTTTTATTATTTTTTCTATTATCCATAAAAAACCTCTTTGGTAAAAATTTTATATTTATATTTTATATTAAAAACTAATAAAAATCAATAAAAATAATATGAAATGTTTGTGAATAGTAACACTTGTAAAATACCAAAAAAAGCAATATAATATAAATCAATAAAATTATAAGAAAGGAGATATGATATATTAATTGTATCATTCAAAAGTATGGAAAATTTATTACAAGAAACAAAAATGATAATGAAGAAAAATAATATAAAAGCAAATAAATCACTAGGGCAAAACTTCTTGATAAATGAAGAAGTAGTAAATGGGATAATAAAAAGTAGTGATATAAGTAAAGAAGACTTAATAATAGAAATAGGACCAGGGCTAGGAACATTAACTAAATACCTTTTAGAAAAAGCGGGAAAGGTAATTTGTGTTGAATTAGATAGCAGGATGATAAAAATTTTAAAAGACAGATTTTTCTTATATGATAATTTAGAAATAATAAATCAAGATATTTTAAAAGTAAATTTAAAAGAAATAATAAGAAATGAAAAAGAAAAGGGGAAAATAAAAACAGCTAAAATAGTTGCAAATTTACCGTATTATATAACAACACCAATAGTAATGAAATTATTAGAAGAAAAATTAGATTTAGAAAGCATAACTGTAATGGTACAAAAAGAAGTAGCTAATAGACTAATAGCATGTCCAGGAGATAAAGAAACAGGGGCAATCACATATGCAGTATATTATTATGCTAAGGCAGAAGGAATAATGGAAGTTACGAAAAATTCTTTTATACCAGCACCAGAAGTAACTTCAAAGGTTATTAAATTAAAATTAAGAAAAGAACCACAAGTAAAAGTAAGAAACGAAAAATTAATGTTTGAGATTATAAAAAGTGCTTTTATGCAGAGAAGAAAAACATTACTAAATGCATTAACAAATACAAAAGTATTTATTAATAAAGAAGAAGGAACACAAATTTTAGAAAAATTAGGATTAGATACAAATATAAGACCAGAAAAGTTAAGTTTAGAAAATTTTGCAGATATTACTAATATGTTAATTATAAATTACAAATCATAATAAAAGTAATTGGTTAATTGCAAAAGTAAATTCTAGTTTGAAATCCAAGACTAAATGCTAGTTT
>CAMMNR010000129.1 GCA_946498265.1 uncultured Clostridium sp.
TATTGCATATTGAAGAATTGATTTTTTTAATTCTTCTTTATAAGAACTATTTAATTCTTCTATTAGTTTATTTTTTTCTGAATATATTTTGATATATTGTAAAAGTAAAACTAATTTTGATATTATTCTTTCCTGCTCTGATTTGGGAGGTAAAGGAATTAGTGTTGATTCTATTCGTACTATTGCAAGTTTTGGTTGAGCAACTTTGTTTGTTTTATCAACAAATTGATTTTGAATAAACTGACTTTGTATAAAATATAATAATAATTTTTTATTTATTAATAAATTACAAAGTTTAACTGCATTTTCTGTTAAATTCATATTATCGAATTCTTTAGGAATAATTCCAACACTACCTATTGTTCCTGCTATAGTTAAATATAAATCATTGCTTGAAATTGTATAATTTTTTATTTGTTCATAAATCTCATCAGAAATATATTTTATTTTTGATGAATCAATAGTATTGTTTTTCATATCAGTTACTCTTATATATATGTGTTTAGTAGGTATATCTAATAATTTTTCTCCTTTAGGAATTCTTTTTCCACCTTTTACTGATAATAAATCCTTCATTCTAACCCAGCACCAACTATCAGGAATCACAAAAGGAATTTCTTCAGTAATATCATTTATAGTACCATCTTCAAACTTCTCATAATAATGATTATCTGAAGGATCTTTGTATATTTTTGAATATTTTTCTCTTTTTATCTTTTTTTCTTTTATTAATTTTTCTCTTTCTTCTTTAATCTTTTCTAGTAATACTGAAGCCGGTTCGTCATTAGGATTTTGCTTTACAAGCTTTCCTTGTATAGCAAGCTGAAGAATAGAGTTTTTTAGTTCTTGTGCAGTCATCTTATTCCTCCTCTAATAATTTACTAACTTCAGCTAATATCTTATCAATTTCTGCATTAAGACTTGCTCTTTGTTCTTGATATTGCTCTATTAATTCTTTTGGTTCTAATATAATTTCTTCTTTATGAGGATATCCACACAAATCAATATTGTATCCATTATCTATAATTTCTTTAATTGTATAACACTTTGCTTTGTATGTTGTTGTTTGCTCTTCACTTTCTTTTTCATCAATAATTTCTTTTCTATCGTTCCACCATGCTTTTACGTCATCAAAATGTTTATTCAAAATTGGTTTTGTCTTAGAGAAGTTTTTATATCCTTCTGGCATATCCATTCTATAAAACCATACTTTATCTGTAGCCTTAGTTTTATCAAAGAATAGTATATTAGTTGTAATTGAAGTATATGGAGCAAATACTGAGCTTGGCATTCTAACTATTGTATGTAAATTAAAGTCTTTCATTAATTTTTCTTTAATATTTACTTTTGTATTATCAACTCCAAATAAGAAACCATCTGGTAGTATAACCGCACATCTTCCATCCTTCTTTAATCTATACATTATTAACGTCATAAATAAGTCAAATGTTTCTGATCCTCTTAAGTTTGAAGGAAAATTTGCTTGTATATTTTTTACTTCATGTCCACCATAAGGAGGATTCATTAATACAACATCGTATTTTTCATTTTCTCTATAATCTTTTACATTTCTATCAAAACTATTTCTATGTTCAATATTAGGCTCGTCAATATCATGCAATAATAAATTAGTTATACAAAGTAAATATGGTAGTGATTTTTTCTCTATACCATATATAGAATTATCATACAATTCCTTGTCTTCTACTGTTTTTACTTGATTTTTTAGATAATCTAAAGTTGATGTTAAAAATCCACCTGTACCACACGCAAAGTCTGCAATCTTATCTTTTAATGATGGATTTATCATTTCAACCATAAAGTTTGTTACTGGTCTTGGTGTATAAAATTCGCCCGCATTTCCAGCACTTTGCAATTCTTTTAGCATAGTTTCATAAATTTCATTAAATTCATGTTTTTCATTTGAATTAGTAAATTTAATTTCATCAATAATATTAATTACTTGTCTTAATAAAATACCATTTTTCATATAGTTATTTACATCATCAAATGTGTATTTTACTATTGCTTTACTAATAGGTGTATTCTCATTTATATCTAACTTTTCAATTCCCGGAAATAATTTTTCATTAACAAATGATAATAATTCCTCTCCTGTTAGTGCGTTTCCATCCTTTTTGTCAACTGCCCAATTTCTCCATCTTAATTCTTCTGGAAGTATCGATTTAAAATTCGAATCATGGAATTCCCATAATTTTTCTTTATCATCATATACTTTTAAAAATAATATCCATACAATTTGTTCTAATCTTTGTGCGTCTCCTGCAACTCCATCATCTTTCCACATTACATCGTTAAGTCTTTTTACTATGTTACCTATTCCCACTATTTTTCACTCCTAACTAGCATATAATTCATTTTCTAATTCTTCTACCACTTCTATATACTTATCTTTTCCACCAAATACATCTACTATGTCCATTGGCGAACCATATTCATTAAATGGCTTTAATTCTAAAATTTTTGTATCTGTTAATTCTAGCTCATTATTATCACTATATTTTTCTAATAAATCTTTTAGAATGTTTTGAGCCATCTCTGAATACTTATATAAATATCCCTTTTTTATAACGTTGTTAACTCTTTCATATCTTGTTAATGGTTTCTTATCATAAGCTATATGCAATATTAAATCAAAATCTCCAATATCATCTATTCCTATATCTTTTCTAAGTTCATCAATTAAAACCCCTTGTTGTTCTAATTCATCTAATATAGCTTGTTTTCTATCTGTTGAATTCCATTTATGAAGGAAGTCATCAAGTGAAGCATATTCATTTAATATGCTTTTCTTACTAAAATCTTTTAAAGATTCTGTAACTAATTTTCCACCCTTATCATAATAAGAAACAATTTCATTATAAATACTTACATCTACTCCATTAACATGAAGTTTTCCTTTTCTTTTTCCAGTTTCTATTGGCTTTAATGTTGGAGGATCAAATGTATATTTTTCATCATCTTCTGCAACTCCTGACGCATTTGTATTTACATCACTATCATCTGGTGTGTCATCTTCAGGATTTACATTTTTTATACTTACTGGCTCTCCATCAAAATCAGGATCACTAAATAATCTACTAGCATTTCTAAAATCCATAATTGTAAAATATGTTTTATTATAATCTTCTCTAATTCTTGTTCCTCTACCTATAATCTGTTTAAATTCTGTCATTGAATTTATATTAGAATCTAGAACTATTAACTTACATGTTTTGCAATCTGCACCAGTAGTCAATAATTTACTTGTTGTAACTATTGTAGGATATTTTTCTTCAACATCAATAAAGTTTTCCAATTGTGCTTTACCTATTTGATTGTCTCCTGTAATTCTCATAATATAATTTGGATTTTCAACAACCATATCATTATTTTCTTTTATCAATGCTTGCCTCATTCTTTCTGCATGTTCTATATCTATACAAAATACTATAGTTTTATTATATCTATTAGTATTTTTCAGAAACTCTGTAACTCTTTTAGCAACAGCTTGAGTTCTTTCGTCTATTATTATTCTTTTATCCATATCTGATTGATAATATATCTCATCATCTTCGATGATATTACCATTAACATCTCTTTTTCCTGCCTCAGGTCTATATCCAACTAAATCTTTATCTAAATTAATTCTTATAACTTTGTATGGAGCTAAGAATCCATCATCAATACCTTGTTTTAATGAGTATGTATATATTGGTTCTCCAAAATATTGAATATTTGATATTTCATTAGTTTCTTTAGGTGTTGCAGTTAATCCTATTTGTGTTGCACTCTTATAGTATTCCAATATTTTTTTCCAATTAGAATCATCTGCAGCACTTCCCCTATGACACTCATCAACAATTATCAAATCAAAAAAATCTTCACTAAATTGTTTAAATATATCTGTTCCTTGCCCATCTGTTAATTGTTGATAAAGAGCCATATAAATTTCAAAAGAACTATCCATTTTTCTATTTTCAACTTTTGTCATTACCTTCGTAAATGGTTGGAAATCTTGCGTCATAGTTTGATCTATTAACATATTTCTGTCAGCAAGATATAAAATTTTTCTTTTTAATCCTGATTTTTTTAATCTATGTATTATTTGAAAAGCTGTAAAAGTTTTTCCAGTTCCAGTAGCCATTACTAATAATAATCTTTTTTGTCCTTTAGCAATTGCTTCACAAGTTCTATTAATTGCAATTGTTTGATAGTATCTAGGCTTATTTACTCCTGGAGCATAATAGTATGGTTCGTTAATTATTTTTTCTTCTTCTTCAGTTATATTTTTTGCGACTTTATACCTATACCACAAATCATCTGGAGAAGGAAAATCATCCATTGATATTTCTCTTTCATTTCCTGTTAACATATCATGTTCAAGAAATGCTGTTCCATTAGTTGAATATGCAAAAGGTAAATCTAAAGTTTTAGCATATTCTATTGCCTGTTGCATTCCTGTTCCCACTTCTAAATCGTATTTTTTTGCTTCAACAACCGCTATTGGCTTTGAACTATTATAATAAAGAATATAATCTGCTTTTTCTCCTTTTGCCCTTGTAGACATATTTCCTCTTACAATAACTTTACCTGCTGTAAAATATACTTCACTTCTTATTTGTTTTTCTAAATCCCATTTTTTTGTCAAAGCTGGTGTAATATATATATTTCTTGTATCTTCTTCAGAAAGATTTTTATAACTTTCCATATATTTGCCCCCTATATAACTTCCGATAACTTTTTATTATCCGAAGTTATAATATCACAAAACGACTTTTTTCTCAACAGGTACTTCTAAATATTTACAATTAATTTCTATCAAAAAAATGGTCATATATGTAACCTGCCTTTATATACTTTTCTGTCAATTCCATTTTCTTCTTTTCCAATAGCTCTAGATACTTTTGTTTAAATACATTTTTACAAATCCATTCAACTCCTTTACAAGAAATAAAAACTTTTCCATCAATTAAAAATTTATATTGCCTTAATCCACTATCACACATTCTTTTAATAGCTTTTCTAATAGTAACATCTTTTCTATTAAAATATTTACTTAGTTGCTTTATGTCCATATCTTCATTCCACCAATTTTCGTTATGCTCTAATTTTAATAGATCTTTATATTGTTTTATTCTATCTTCAAAAAAATCTACATCAGCATCAATTAATGATTTTTCGTTTTGAAAATAGACTTGTTGCAACCAAGCAAATCCTTCGATTAGAATAAAATAATTATTACTATTTATTTTTTCACTTCTCCATCTACATGTAGGATGCTTTTTTAACATTACATTAACGGCTTTTCTTAAATCTGTATGTGTAATTTCTTTTCCATTTTTAGTAGTTATTCCCAACAAATTAAATCTTCTTAAAATTTTTTCGTATGATAGAAAAATACTATCCAATTCAGATTCTGGAGTTCTCCACATTATTTATCACTTCCTTACTATAAAAATTTATTAATGCTAGTTTACGAAGCATTAATAATTAGCAAAATTTAT
>CAMMNR010000130.1 GCA_946498265.1 uncultured Clostridium sp.
AAAATAAAATCTCAATTATAAGCAAAAAATATAACTATTTAATCTTTAGTCCTGTATTTTAAATACCACAATTGATTTTTATGTAAATCTATGATAAAATAATAGCATATCGTTTTAGGAGGAATAAAATGGGATTTATAGATTTACTATCAAAAGTACTAGGAATTAATCAAATAGAAGAACAAGTTACAGAAGAAAAAAATAGTGAAAATAATGAGTTAGACGGAAGTATAATAGTAGAAATTGCAAAAATAAAGCAAGAAATGATTACTATAGAAATTTACTACCCAGAAAAAGCAGAAGAAATAAAACAAAAAATACAAGAACTAGAAAACTTTATTGAAGATAGTATAGAGATTGATACTGATGCTGTAAATAAAATTAATGGTAAATATCAAGAAATAAAATCTGAATATGAAAAATTAAGTAAAGTTAGTAAAGAGAAAGTTTTAATAAATGAAGTTAGGTTAGTTTATAAAGAGTTAGACAATATTTTCAATGGCGAAGAAAATTCAGAACAAAAAATTGATTATAATAGAATTAATGAATTAGGCAAGAAATTACAAACTTTAGAAGGAAGAAAAAAAGACTTTGAAGGAATAAAACAACAAAATTATATTCAAGAACTTATTAATGCTAAATACAGACTTAAATGTTGTAACATGTTATTAAATAGTGCTTATTGTGATGAATTTGCAAATTCTCCGGAAGTAGAAAAAATATTTTATGCAAATATTTTTAACAAAGATATAATAGAAATGTATAACAAAATAAAAAGGATAAAATTTAATTATAAATTACAAGACATGGATATATCTTTAGATGAACAAGAACGCAATGTAGATATAATAGCGGAACAAATAGGAAATTCATATTTAGAAGGAAAAGAGACAATTAGTACAGATATATTTAGTGATATGACAATAATTAAACTTTACATAGAAACAATGGACTTTTTACGAGATAAAATTGTGCATTTAGATAAAAATATACAACAAGAAAAGCAAGATATAGAAATCAAAAGAATGGAAGAAGAAAGAGCTCAAAGAGAAAAAGAGCAAAGAAAAAAAGAGAGAGCGGCATATAAAGATTTAACAGAGAAGCAACAAAAAGCAAAAATAGAAGAAATAGATAATATGTATTTTGATGCTAACAAAAATTGTGAAACTATCATGGGATATGAATTAGATGTTGCCAAAGAAAAAGGATTATTATCAGACAGAAATCAATTGAAAACAAAAGGAAGTAAGTTGACTCGAGTATCAAGAGAAAATTTATTTAGTTTAATTGTGCAATTGAATAAACAAAATATACAATATGGAGTATTTATAGATGAAGATTCTAAAAACAGCTTTTTAATTATTCCTGAAGAACTAGAAATTAATAAATTAGTGAATAATTATAGTACATGGTATGATATTAATAATTCTGATTACAGAATAGAAGGTAAAGTGACAAATAATTTTATTACTTATTTTAAAAACAAAGTAAATCCTGAAAAAGGACGCTTTATGTTTGAAGATGAGTCACTAGGTATTTATTATAAAGGTGACCTAAAAGAAGAAGAGATAAAAAATGTAATATATGAAATATATAAGGAAGTCCAAGATACAGAAACATCTGAAAAAGACATAGAAGATATTAAATTTTATTTAGAAATACCATATAAAAGACCGATATGTCCTATATTAGAAAAGTTAAAAGAATTAGGAATAGAATATTACTTTTTACAAAATGAGCCAAAAATCAATAAAGATAGACCAATAAAGAAAATATACATAGATAGAAAAAACTTAAAAAAATATAAGGAAAAATTACATAATGAAATATCTACAAAAGAAGAAGGATTAATTGAAATAGGACTAGAGAATATTGATATAAGAGACCTAATTTTAGAAGGAGTTGATATACCGTTTATAAAAGAAAAAGAAGAAAGAAAAAAGCAAGATGAAATAGAAAAACAAAAAAAAGAAGAAAGAAAAAATAAATATGCAACTTTATCAGAACAAGAACTAAGACAGCAAATAAAAATGCTTGATAATAAAAGTTTTGATACCACGACAAGTTATAAAGATATATTACTATTTGAAAGAGAAGTAGCAGAAGCAAAAGGTTTATTAGATGAAAAAAGTGGTATGTCATCAGAAGACATAGATTTTATAAAAATCCCTAGGAGCAAAATTTATCAATATTTGTCAAATGCAAGAGAAAATGGTATTAGGGTAAATATTTTACCTGATGCTGATGAAGATAAAAATGGAACAATTATTGCAATTCCAAAAGGGAAACATTTGGACGGGAAAATTTATGTTAATACTCATTCAGACCAAGATTTAAAAACTATGGGATTTTATAAATTAGATGATTATAAAATGACAAAAGATCTTATTAAATATTTTGAAAATGTAAATTTGAATTTTGATGATTGTATTCGTTTTTCAGATGACTTATATATGTATTATTCTGGTGATATATATGATAAAAACACATTTAGAAAAGAAATGTTATCTACTGTACAGAAGTGTATAGATGAAAAAGGTAAAGTAAATCCTCCTGAAGTAAAATTTTATATAGAAATGTCATACTTAAGACCAATGATTCCGGTACTTGAAGAATTAAAAAAAGCAGGTATAGAATATTATATACCACAAGTATTGGCTAATACAGTTAAATACAATGAAACAAAGAAAATATATATGAATTTGGAGGATTTAGAAAGATATAAAGAAGAAGTACATAGTCAAATATCAGATGGACAAAAAGGAATTGTCACAATAGGTGATAAAGGCTTGAATGAAGCAGATTTGATATTAGGAGAGGAAAAAAGAAACATTGAAAAAGATATAGAGGAGTATGAAAAATAATATCATACTTAAAATGTCAAAAAAAGAAAAGGAGTTTTTATTAAAATTTCCTTTTCTTTTTTTATAAAATTGTATATAATAAGAAAGCAAGTTAAAAATAAATGTACACAACAAAATTTATATCTTAAGAAAAGAACAAAATTAAACAAAAAAGGAATGATAGTCAAATGAACAAAAAACAAGCAAAAGAAAGAATCGAAGAATTAAGACAACAAGTAGAATATCATGCAAAAAAATATTATGACGAAGACAATCCAGAAATATCAGACTTTGAATATGACATGTTAATGGTAGAACTAAGAAATTTAGAAAACCAATATCCAGAACTAAAATCAAAAGACTCATTAACACAAAAAGTTGGAGGGCATGTAAAGGAAGGATTTCAAAAAGTAACACATGAAGTTCCATTACAAAGTTTGCAAGATGTATTTAGTATAGAAGAAGTTGAAGATTTTGACAAAAGAATGCAAGAAAAAGCCAAAGAAAATAACATAGAAGAAGTAAAATATGTAGTAGAAACAAAAATAGATGGACTATCAGCAGCATTAGAATACAAGCAAGGGAAATTTGTAAGGGGAGCAACAAGAGGAAATGGATTAGTTGGAGAAGATGTTACAAATAATCTAAAAACGATAAAAACAATACCAAAAGAAATAAAAGACAAAATAGATATAACAGTACGTGGAGAAGTCTTCATATCAAAATCAGATTTTGAAAAAATGAATCAAGAAAGAGAAGAAAATGAAGAAGAATTATTTGCAAATGCTAGAAATGCAGCAGCTGGATCACTTAGACAATTAGATAGCAAAATTACATCAAAAAGACCACTTGATATATATATATTTAATGTTCAAAAAATAGAAGGAAAAGAATTTAATTCACATTATGAAGAATTAGAATATTTGAATGATTTAGGTTTTAATGTAAATCCAGTACGTATATATTGTAAGAATATAGAAGAAGTAAAAAAAGCAATTGAAAAAATAGGAGAAATGAGAGAAACTTTAACATTTGGAATAGATGGAGCAGTTGTTAAAATAGATAACTTGAAATTTAGAGAAATTTTAGGAACAACAGCTAAAACTCCAAGATGGGCAGTAGCATATAAATATCCACCAGAAAAGAAAGAAACGATTTTAAAAGATATTGTATGTCAAGTTGGAAGAACAGGAGTAATAACACCAATGGCAATATTAGAGCCTGTAAAAGTTGCTGGGTCTACAGTATCTAAAACAACTTTACACAATGAAGATTTTATAAAACAAAAAGAATTAAAAATAGGTGATACAGTAGTAATACAAAAAGCAGGAGATGTTATCCCTGAAATAGTTGAAGTGAAAAAAGAAAAAAGGAAAGGAAAAGAAAAAGACTTCGAAATGCCAAAAGTGTGTCCAGTATGTGGAGCACCAGCAGTTAGAGAAGAAGGAGAAGCGGCAATAAGATGTACAGGAATAGAATGTCCAGCAAAATTATTTAGAAATCTAGTTCATTTTGTTTCAAGAGAAGCAATGAATATAGATGGTTTAGGAGAAAATATAATTTCTCAATTTCTAGATAAAGGATTGATAAAAGATATTTCAGATATCTATAAATTAACATTTGAAGATATAGCATCTTTAAAAAAGAATGGACAAAAATTTGCACAAAATTTGATAGATAGTATAGATAAAAGTAAAGAAAATGATTTATATAGACTAATTACAGCATTAGGAATTAGACATGTAGGAGCAAAAGCATCAAAACTATTAGCTAGAAAATATAAAACAATAGATAATTTGATGGAAGCAAGTTTTGAAGATTTAAGTATGATTAATGATATAGGACCAATAGTTGCAAATAGTATAAGAGAATTTTTTGTACAAGAGCAAACTATAGATTTAATTAATAAACTAAAAGAATTAGGTGTAAATACAAAAAGTTTAGAAGAAGATATAGATGACAACAGGTTTGAAGGAAAAACTTTTGTATTAACAGGAAGTTTAGAAGATTTTACAAGAGGAGAAGCATCAAATATTATTGAAAAATATGGAGGAAAAACCTCAGGGACTGTATCTAAGAAAACAGACTATGTCCTAGCTGGAGAAGAAGCGGGAAGTAAACTAACAAAAGCACAAAGTTTAGGAGTAACAATAATATCAGAAGAAGAGTTTAAAAATATGATAAAATAATATAGAAATTATATAAGTAAAGAAAGGAACAGGATTTATGGAAGAATATACATTTGAAAAAATGTGGGAAGATTTAAGAAATGGTTATCAAATTCATTATACTTATGTAGGAAATAGATATCTATTGTTTAAAACAGCAGAAAATTGCTATACTCAAAAATTGTTATCAAAAGATAAGAAAAATCCTCAACCAAAAATGTTGATGCTAACATTGAAGAGGGTTAAGGAGATGTTTCCACATATGGAAGATATTGAGTATAAAATTGATGGATGAAAAGTAATTATAATTAATTTAATTCTTTTCCAACCAAATATGGAATTGTAGAAAATAGAAAATAAAAAAGGAGTAAAAAATGGCAGTAATAATTGATGGAAAAGCTTTAGCAAAAAAGATAAGAGAAAATTTAAAAAAAGAATGTGAAGAATTAAAACAAAAAGGAATAATACCAAAATTAGCAGTAATAATGGTAGGAG
>CAMMNR010000131.1 GCA_946498265.1 uncultured Clostridium sp.
TGTAAAAGAGTATTATTCTTAAAAGATGGTAAAATTTTCAATGAGATAGTTCGTGGTAATAAATCAAGAAAAGATTTCTTTGATGAAATAATTGATGTCTTAACACTCCTTGGAGGAGATGTAGGAAATGTTAAGTAAATTAGCATTTCGTAATGTTAAACGAAGTGCAAAAGATTATGTAATTTATTTAATTACAGTAACATTAGCTTTTTCTTTTATTTTTGCATTTAACTTAATGGGAAATTCTAAAGAAATATTGAATTTATGTGATGTAATGAATAATTTTGCATCAGTAATGTATTTTGTTAATGCATTTATTATAGTTGTTGTATGCTTTTTAATTAATTATACAGTTAAATTTATGTTTAGCAAAAGAAGTAAAGAATTTGGAACATATATGCTTTTAGGAATTAAAAAGAAAAAAATTTCAAAGATGTTTACTTTTGAAAATATTATTTTAGGTTTCTTTTCTTTATTAATTTCAATTCCCATCGGTTATATTTTTAGTCTTTTTATGTCATTCATAGTTACAAGAATGTTTGAATTGGATTCTATTGTTAAGATTACCTTTAATTTAAATTCTGTTTTATTATTGTTGCTTTATTTTGTTTTAATATATTTATTTGTTTTATTTTTAGCAAGACACAGAATAAAAAAAGTAAAAATATATGATTTGTTATATTTAGAAAAGCAAAATGAAGAGAAAAGATTTAAAAAGAATAAAGTTAGAAATGTAGCATTTATTGTTTCTTTAATTGTTGGTGTTGTTGCAATGTTCCTTTTTGATGGACAGTTTAAAGGGATGGGTACAGAGCCATCTTTCGGAATAATTTTCTTATCTGTAATTTTGATTATTATAAGTATTTATGGTGTTGCTATTACACTATCTGATTTTATTTTGAAAATAGTTTTAAAAAATAAAAAAATTAAATATAGTAAAGATAATTTATTTATAGCAAGGACATTTTCTTCTAAAGTAAAAACAATGAGTTTTACTTTAGGAACGTTGACAGTATTAATTACATTTACTTTAATAGCCTTAAATTTATCTAGCTTATTTAAAGGAATGTTTGACTATCAATTAGAGTTAGCATCTCCTTATGATATTAGTATCAAAGAGATTGATAAAAACAATATTACCGAATATATAAATTTTATTCAAAAAGATTATGACATCGAAGATAGTTTTAGCTATCATGGATATAAAGAAACGAATCGATATATAAGTAATTCCTTAGGAGAATATAGTGGCTGGAGAGATTATGACCAAGTAATTAAGCTAAGTGATTATAATAAATTATTAGAATTAAGAGGCGATAAGAAAGTTCGTTTAGCTGATGATGAATATTTGATTAATGCAGTAAAAGAGTTAGGAGATAAAATTGCAAATGAAGATTCTATCAAAACACTTACTTTACCAAATGGCGTTAAGCTAAAGCAAAAGGAAGTTCTTACTACTGGTTATACTTATTCTTGGGGCGTTGGATATGGCTTTATAATCGTAGTGCCTGATAATGCTATTACGGGTTTAGAAGAGGGTGCTACAAATCTTATTGTTAATACAAAGGAAAAAACAACAGAAACTTTTGGAAAGAAATTGACAGCTTTTATAAGTCCAGATATTTGTAATGAAACTGAAGATGGATATACTATGTGTTATTCTTCGGGTAATTTAACTGTAAGAGGTCAAGAAGAGGCTACTAATAATGGATTTATAACAATAATATCTTTTGTTTGCTTTTACATAGCATTTATCTTTATCGCAGTAGTTGGAACAATCCTAGCTATTCAATCACTAAGTGATTCTACAAAATATCAATATCGTTATAGAGTTTTAAGTAAACTTGGAGTACGTGATGAGGCATTAAATAAAACAATATTTAAACAACTATTTGTATTCTTTGTTTTCCCAGTTTTTTATCCACTTATAATTAGTTTTGTTGCATTAACGTCTTTAAACAAAATTTTTAATGTTGTTTTAGCAACAGATACAGTTTATTTAGTATATTATTTCATTAATATAATTGTCTTTGTATTAATTTATATAATATATTTCTTAGCAACTTATTTTGGCTTCAAAAGAAATATCGAAAGAAATTAAGGAGGCGAGAGAATGTTAAACAAATTAGCAATTAGAAATGTAAAACGTAGTAGTCGTGATTACATTATTTACCTAATTACCATAACAATAGCATTTTCACTTATGTTTGCTATGAATTTGGTGTCATGGTCAGATGCTGTTGTAGATCTTTATGACAATATGAATGATACATTTAAAAATGTAGTTATATTTATAAATGTAATAGTTGTTTTTGTTATATGCTTTTTAATTAATTATACAACGAAGTTCATGTTTGAAAAGCGAAGTAAAGAGTTTGGAACATATATGCTTTTAGGAATAAAAAAGAAAAAAATTTCAAGATTATTCCTTTTAGAAAATATATTATTTGGTTTTATTGCTCTTATACTTTCTATTCCGATAGGGTTTGTATTTAGTCAATTTATATCCTTATTTATTGTAAAAGTTATGGAATTACCACAAGCAATTTTTATTGAATTTAATTTTATGTCTGTTATACTATTATTACTTTACTTTTTCCTTATTTATTTGTTTGTATTATTCTTGGCTCATAGAAGAATTAAAAAGATAAATATTTACAATTTACTATATTTGGAAAAACAAAATGAAGAAAAAGTTATTAAGAAAAAAAAGAATCGTAATTTATTATTTGTTATTAGTGTGTTAATTGGAATTGGCTCTTATATTTTCTTGCATTCTACTTTAACTAATGATGTTATGATGGATACCTCATTTTTAACCTATATGATGGTTGGTATTCTATTATTTATTATAAGTATTTATGGTGTAATGTTTAGTCTATCTGATTTCATACTTTCTATTGTTTTGAAAAGTAAAAAAATCAAGTATAGTAAAGATAATTTATTTGTAGCTAGAACATTCTCATCCAAAGCAAGAACAATGGGAATGACATTTGGGACACTTGGTGTTTTGATTATGTTCACTTTATTGTTTTTAAATTTTTCTAGTTTAAATAAAGCATCTTATGATTATATAAATGAAACGACTTCACCTTTTGATGTATCAGCGTTCTTTGAAACAGAAGAACCTCTTTCAAAAGTTTATGATGTTGTAGATGAGAATTACACAATTGTAGATAGTGTTAGATATAATGTGTATTTGAATACTAATTCAAATATTGAGAAACTTTTACCAGCATATTCTTATACTAGTGAACCTTATGATAAAATTATCAGATTAAGTGATTATAATCATTTATTAAAGATAAAAGGGAAAAATCAAGTAACTTTGAATAATGATGAATATATCCTCGTTTATGATAAGTCAGATTCATTTCTAGCAGAAGATAGTTCAATTAAAACGATTACATTATCAAATGGAATAACACTTAATCAAAAAAGTACAACAACAGAACTTGAATTTGCAGGACTTACAAATGCAGGGTATGCAGTTGTTGTACCAGATGATGCGATAAATGGATTGGGAATTTACCAATATTTTATGGCTATTGATACAAAAGAAGATACATCAGCTGAATTAGAGAAAAAACTTGTAGAAGCACTTAGATCTGATTTATGTGAAGTAGATGAAGAAGATCATGAGTTTTGTTCAACTTATCGTATTAATATAAGGGGAACTACTTTAGAAGAATCAAATGTAATGTCTGCTATTGTAACAGCAATTTGTGTTTATATGTCCTTTATCTTTTCAGCAATTGTTGGAACAATCCTAGCTATTCAAACATTAAGTGATTCTACAAAATATAATTATCGTTATACAGTATTAAAACGACTTGGAGTAAAAGATGGAAAACTTTATAAGACTATTAGAAAGCAATTATATGTTTTGTTTGGAGTACCAGCAATTTATCCAATTATAATTAGTTTTGTTATAGTATATCTATTAAATAGAGTATATAAATCAATATTGCCCAGTCCAACATTTTATTTAAGTTGTTTTGGTGTAAGTATCTTGATATTTATAATGATATATATAATTTACTTTATTGCAACTTATTTTGGATTTAAAAGAAACATTGATAAGAGTTAGAGGGTAATGTAATCTAACTCTTTTTATAGTATAATATTAATAGAAATGTGGTGATGTTATGAATATTGTAATTGTAGAAGATGATCCGATTATAAGAGAAAAACTATCTATACTTTTGCAAGATGCTGGTTATAAAACTACATTGATAGAAAATTTTAAAAATGTCGTAGATAATTTGTTAGAAATAGATGCTAATTTGATTTTACTAGATATTAATTTACCTTATATGAATGGATATGATATATGTAAGAAAATAAAAGAAAAATCAAATATACCAATTATCTTTGTTACAAGTCGTGATACAACAGAAGATGAAATTAAGAGTATTAGAGTAGGTGGAGTTGATTTTATAACAAAGCCATATAATAAAATTGTTCTACTCGAGAAAATCAAAAGAGCATTAAAATTAAATAATCCTATTAATTTTAGAGAACTAACTAAAAACGATTATACTTTGGACTTGCATTTATCCATCTTGAAATATCAAGATAAAGAAATAGAATTAACACGTAACGAGTTTCGTATTCTTTATTATTTCTTCACTAATTCAGGAAGACTTATTACTAAAGATGAATTATTAGAAAAACTTTGGAATGATAAGTATTATTTAGATGATAATATTTTATCAGTAAATATTAATCGTTTAAGAAATAAAGCAAAAGAGATAGGAATTACTGACTTTTTAACAAATATAAGAGGAAAGGGATATAAACTATGAAATTGTCGAGTTATTTAGAGAATAAAATATTTTATATTCTATTTCAAATATCAACCATCATTGTATTATCAGTTTTATTAGGTTTTGCTGAAATACCATTATTTTATATTGCTTTAATTGATATTATTTTATTAGTTCTACTAATTAGTTATTTATTTTGTGATTATCATTTCCAAAAGAAAAAATATTTGCAAATTACTGATTTAGTTGATGCTTTAGATGAAAAGTATTTTATATCAGAGATAATTCCTAAAAGTAGTAATGTAGAAAATAAGGCATATATCTATGCTTTAAAACAAGCAACAAAATCAATGAATGATAAGATAAGTAAATTGGAACAAGAAAATTTAGATTATCGAGAATATATAGAAAGTTTTGCTCATGAAATTAAAACACCAATTTCGGCATTATCTTTATCATTTGATAATAGTAAAGATAAAATATCAAAAAAAGAATTAAATAAAATTGATATGTATGTAGATCAGATTTTATATTATGCACGAAGTGAGAATCCAGAAAAAGATTATTTTATAAAAGAACTAAACTTATCTGATGTTATTCATAAAGTTTTATTAAAATATAGGGTATATATACTGGATGAAAAAATATCAGTACAAGTGAATCATTTAGAAAAGAAAATATATAGTGATGAGAAATGGTTAATATT
>CAMMNR010000132.1 GCA_946498265.1 uncultured Clostridium sp.
AGTATGATATTGAAAATAGAGAATTAAAAAGCTATCAAGATGTTGACACTGTTTCGAATGATGAATTATTAAAACCATATTTAGGCGCTAGTGCAGATAATAGATTAAAAAATATTGTTTCTACGATTCAACAAGAACAAAATGCTATTATACGAGAGCCTTTGAATGAAAATATAATTATACAAGGAGTTGCTGGAAGTGGTAAAACAACAGTCGCATTGCATAGAATAGCATATTTAGTATATAACTATCGCGACAGTATAAAGCCAAATCAATATCTAGTGATTGGACCAAATAAATTTTTTGTTAATTATATTTCTGGAGTATTACCAGATTTGGATGTTGAAAATGTAAAACAATTAACTTATGAAGAACTTTGTGCAGAGTTTTTAAATGAAAATATTAAGTTGATTGATGAGGATAAAAAATTAATTCAATCTATTGTAAATGAAAATCTATTAAAATATGAAAAATTTAAAGTTTCAATGAAATTTAAAGAAGCAATAGATAAATTCATAAAAGAAATGAAAGAAAACATAATTCCAGAAAAAGGTATTGAGATTAAGGGATATGAAGTAATAACTAGTAATGTAATAAAAAACATATACTTTTCAATTGAAGAATTGAGTAATTATGACAATATAAAGACAAGATTAAATAGAACTAATTTAATGTTATCAAAATATATAGAAGATAATTATGATGTAATAATGGCTAAGGTTAAAGAACAATATCAAAAAAATATTAATATAGTTTCTAAAGAAATTAATAAAAATGAATTAGAAAAAATAAGTTTCATAGAGAAAGAATTAAAAAATGGTTGCAAAAAATATGTAAAGAAATATTTTAGTAGCCTAATTCCTAGCATTTTAAATGTATATATAACATTTCTTAATAATATAAAAAAATATATAAGTTTTGATTTTTTTGATAACATAAAGGAAAAAGTACAGAAAAATATTTCAAATATAAAAAATAGAAATGTAGAGTTTGAAGACTTAAGTGCATTAATATATCTAAAAAGTAAAATATTAGGAATAGAACAATATGACCAGTATAGACAAGTTGCAATAGATGAAGCACAAGATTTTGGAAATTTCAGCTTTTATGCATTAAAATATTTGCTAAAAAACGCAACATTTAGTATATTTGGAGATTTAGCACAATCAATATACCAATATAGAGGAATAGAAAATTGGAATAGTGTAGTTGATAATACGTTTAATGATAAATGTGAAATGAAATATCTTTTAAAAAGTTATAGAACAACAACAGAGATAATGAATTCGGCTAATAACATAACAAATTACATAAATTTAAACACTGCAAAGCCAGTTATAAGACATGGAAAGAATGTTAATTATATTAAATATAATACTTCAGATGAACAAATTGATACAATAAAAAATATATTAAAACAATATAATGAAAAAGAATATAAAACAGTTGCTATAATATGTAAAAATGAAGAGGAAGCAACATCGATTAATAATAAATTAAAAAATGAAAGTTTAGTTATCAATAACATAACTGATTCTGATACACAATATAATGGAGGAATATGTACTATTACTAGTTATTTGGCAAAAGGTTTAGAATTTGATGGTGTAGTTGTTGCTGATGCTTCAGAAGGTGAATATAATTCTAGTAAAGCAATTGATATGAAATTGTTATATGTGGCAATGACTAGACCTTTACATGAACTAAATATACTCTACAATAATAATATTGTTAAACCATTACAACAAGAGGTGCAAGTATGAAAATATTAATTATTGGTGCGAGCGGACTATTAGGTAAAGCTGTTACAGAAGAATTGAAAAATTATGAAATATTCACTCCGACTTCTAAGGAACTAGATATTACTAAAAGAGAAAAAGTAGAAAAATATGTATTAGAGAAGTTACCAAATATTATTATTAATTGTGCAGCATATACAAATGTAGATAAGGCAGAGGTAGAAAAAGAGCATGCATACAATATTAATTGTGTTGGAACGTTAAATTTAGCTCAAATATGCAATAAATTTAATATTACTCTTATGCATATAAGTACGGACTATGTGTTTGATGGAAAAAAAGCTCAATATTATTCTCATAAAGAAGATGATGAGTTGTATTTAAATCCAATAACTATGTATGGAATTACAAAATTACAAGGAGAAAAAAATATAATAAATTTATGTAAAAAATATTATATATTAAGAACATCATGGTTATTCGGCGATGGAAAAAATTTTATAAGAACTATAATAAGGCTTAGTAAAGAAAATAGTGAAATAAATGTTGTAAATGATCAGTTTGGAAATCCAACTTATACAGTTGATTTAGCATCAATTATAAATCAAATAATAATAAAACAGATACCATATGGAATTTATAATGCAACAAATATAGGAAGTACAAGCTGGTATGAGTTAGCTAAAAAGGTTTTAACTTACACTAAGAGTAATTGCATAGTCAATCCAATTAGTACCCAAAATTCAGATAGAAAAGCTGTAAGACCTAAAAATTCTAGACTAGATGTAACGAAATTGTTAAAACAAGGAATAGAAATCCCAACTTATGATAATGCATTAGAAAGATTTTTAAAAATAGAATTAAAGGAAATGTAAATATGAAAAAAAGAAAAGGAATTATTTTGGCTGGAGGAAATGCTACGAGACTATATCCAATAACTCTTACTATATCTAAACAATTACTTCCTGTATTTGATAAGCCAATGATTTATTATCCTCTAGCAACATTAATGCAAGCAGAAATCAACGAAATATTAATTGTATCAACACCCAAACATATTGCAATGTTCCGTGAACTATTAGGAGATGGAAGTAAATTTGGTATGAGATTTGAATATGCAATTCAAGAAAAGCCAATAGGATTAGCTGACGCATTTTGTGTGGGAGAAAAATTTATAGGTAATGACGATGTGGCATTAATTTTAGGAGATAATTTAATATATGGTTCTAATTTGAAAGAATTATTAAAAAATGCTACAAAATTAGAAGAGGGGGCTACTATTTTTGGTTACCAAGTAGCCAACCCAACTTCATATGGTGTAGTGGAGATAGATAACAAATGTAATGCTATTTCAATTGAGGAAAAACCAGTTATTCCAAAATCAGATATGGCAGTAATAGGTTTATATTTTTACGATAATGATGTTATTAAAATTGCAAAAGGTATAACACCATCTGCACGAGGAGAATTAGAAATAACGGATATAAATAAAAAATATATGGAAAATGGTAAACTTAAAGTTGTACCACTTGAACGCGGATATGCATGGTTTGATATGGGAACGCCAGAAGGACTTTTAGATGCATCAGATTATGTCAAAGCAATTGAAACAAGGCAAGGGTTGCAAATTGCTTGCATTGAGGAAATTGCTTATAAAAATAAATGGATAGAGAGGTCAAAACTTTTGGAATTCGCAAAAGAATATTCTAAAACGAATTATGGTAATTATTTGTTGAAAATTGCAAATGAAACTAAAATAAATTATAGTTGGTGAAAAAAATGGAAAGATTTATAAAAAAAGAAACTAATATTGAAGGTTTATTAGTGATAGAGAATCATTCTTTTGAAGATCAGAGAGGCTTTTTTATGGAAACATATAACAAGAGAGAATTTGAAAAATTAGGGATTTTAAATGATTTTGTGCAAGATAATCATTCTAAATCTTCCAAAGGGGTATTAAGAGGATTACATTTTCAGAAAAATTATTCACAAGCTAAACTAGTAAGAGTAATAAAAGGAAAAGTATATGATGTGGCAGTTGACTTAAGGAAAGATTCTAAAACTTATGGAAAGTATTATGGAATTGAATTAACGGAAAGTAACAAATTACAATTCTTTATTCCTAAAGGTTTTGCACATGGATTTATGGTATTATCAGATACTGCAGAATTTGTATATAAGTGTGATGAATTTTACCATCCAGAAGATGAAAGTGGTATTATTTGGAATGATGAAAATATAAATATAAAATGGCCTTTAGAAGAGATAGGTGGAGAAAGTCAATTGATATTATCTTCAAAAGACAAAATGTGGAAAAAAATAAATGATATTAGTTAAATGAAGGAATGAAATAAGATGAGTAAAAATATTTTGATAACTGGTGGTGCAGGATTCATTGGTAGTAATTTCATTAATTACTTTATTAATAAATATCCTAAATATAATTTAATTGTCTTAGATAAATTGACATATGCAGCAAATATAAAAAATTTGGACAATGTTATACATAAGATTATCTTTATTAAAGGAGATATTTGTGATTTTGATTTGTTAAATACAATATTTAGCAAATATAAAATTGATTCTGTAATTAATTTTGCAGCAGAAACGCATGTTGATAATAGTATAAAAAATCCACTAATATTCACACAAACAAATGTAATAGGAACTAATTCTTTATTAGAAGTTTCAAGGCAATTTTGGAAAGATAATTATGAAAACAAGTTCTTACAAATTTCGACAGATGAAGTATATGGAACATTAAGTGAAGGAGAAAAACCTTTTACAGAAAACACTCCATTAAAACCAAATAGTCCATATTCAGCATCTAAAGCAAGTGCTGATTTGATGCTTATGTCATATTACAAAACATACAATATGAATATTAATATTACAAATTGTTCAAATAACTATGGGAAATATCAACATAGTGAAAAGTTAATACCACATATGATTAAATGTGCATACGAGAATAAAAAATTACCTGTATATGGAAATGGAATGAATATAAGAGATTGGATTTTCGTTGAAGATCATTGTGCGGCTATAGATTTAGTCTTTCATAATGGAAAAAGAGGAGAAAGATACAATGTTGGAGGGCATACAGAAAAAAGAAATTTAGATATTGTAAAATTAATTTTAAAGTATTTAGGAAAATCAGAAGAATTAATAAACTTTGTAGCTGACAGAAAAGGACATGATTATAGATATGCGATAGATTCTACTAAAATTGAAAATGAATTAGGGTGGAAAACAAAAATGCAATTTAATGAAGGAATTAGAGAAACTATTAATTGGTACTTAGAAAATTTAGATAGATTGAGTTAGATAGTTTTTTTGAATAAAATTTGTATGAAATTGTTATATTACAATATTTGCTGAATTTAGAAAAAATAATAAGAACTCAAACAGAATTAACAAATAACTAATTAAGAAAAAAGAAAGAATTAATGTATCTCCGGAAATTCAGATTTATATTTAAATTTAAGGAATATGGATAACAAAATTAATATGTGTATGAGTCTAAAATGTCCTTTTTTAGTAGTTTTGAAACTCTAAAATAGGACATTTTTAAAATTCTCAAATCAAGTTATTTCAAGTGTTATGTCGATTTTTAGGACAAATTTAACTAAAGTGGGTAGGTGTATGAGAGCGTAAGCTATCATATTCCTACCCAAGTTCTATTTAGTG
>CAMMNR010000133.1 GCA_946498265.1 uncultured Clostridium sp.
CCTCTAAATTGATAATCTCTAACTATTCTTCTTATTAATCTTGTATCTGTTGTTGATATTCTGTTGAATCTATCCATATTTAATACTGTTAAAGCACTTATATATATTTTATATTTTTGGTCTTTTGGTATGCTACTTGTTAATCTATCATTTAAGCAATGAATTCCTTCTATAACTAATATTTCGTCTTGTTGTAATTTTAATTTTTTACCATTATATTTTTTACTTCCTATATGAAAGTCAAATTCTGGCATTTCTACTTCTTCGCCATTTAATAATTTTGTTAAATGATCATTAAATAGTTTTAAGTCTATTGCTTCTATGTGTTCAAAATCATATTCTCCTTTTTCATCTCTTGGTGTTTGCTCTCTTTCTACGAAGTAATTATCTACTGATATTGTTACTGGTTTTAAACCATTTATTTTTAATTGTATTCCTAGTCTTTGTGCAAATGTTGTTTTTCCTGATGATGATGGTCCTGCTATTAATATCATTTTTATACTTCTTTTTTTAGATATGTTATCTGCTATGTCAGAAATCTTTTTTTCGTGTAATGCTTCATCAAGCATTATTACTTCTTTTATTTTTTCTTCTTCTACTGCTTTATTTAATTTATATACTGTATCCATATCTAAAATTCTGTGTATATCTTCGTATTCATCCATAGCCCATGCTAATTTTTTTGTTTCTATAAAGTCTGGCAATTTTTCTGGATTTCTTGAATTTGGATATCTTATTAAAAATCCATCTCTGTATTTTGCTACTTCGAATATTTTTACTGTTCCTGTTCTGTCACTTATTGTTTCGTAGCAATAGTTATAGTAATCTTCACAATAATACATATATATTTTTTTATTATTTGTTAAGTCATATTGTAATCTTCCTTTTGTTGTATTTGTTTTGTCATATAATTTTTTTGCTTCTTCTCTTGTCATTATTACTTGTTTTATTTCTAAATCTTTTTGTACTATTTCTTTCATTTCTTTATTTAAATTTTCTATAAATTCGTCTGTTATTTCTATATTATCTGTGTCACAAAACAATGAATTATTTAATTGATAATCTACTGTCATTTTTCCTTCTGGATATAGTTTTTCAAATGCTTTTCCTAAAATGAAAATTAGTGTTTTCCTATATACTCTCATCCCTTCTTTTGTTGATACATCTATTAATTCTATTTCTCCATCTTTTTCTATTTCATATTGTAAATTTACATATTCATTATTAAATTTTGCTGATAATACAGTGTGTTCACTATTTTTTATTTCTTCTTCTAATAATTTTCTTATTGTTGTTTTTTCATTGACTTCTAATATTTTGTTTTTATATTTGATTTTCATAAGTTTCCTCCTCTTTAATAATTGTAGTAATCTTGTTTATTTTATATTAAAAATACTTTTTAGTCAAATTGGGGTTATAAACTTTTTTCATTTGGATATACTTATATTAAGTATATTTTATGAGGTGATTTTATGAATTATGAAAGAATTAATTTTATATTAAATAATGATGAAAAATGTGATGTTTTTTATGATGAAAGACCTGTGTGGATACAAGCTGTAAATGAGAATATTGCTAAGGTTGGTTTTGTTGATAATTTTGAAGAAAGAGATGTTTTTATAGAAGATTTATATGAAAGAAATTTATATAATTAGTTTTTTTTGAACTTTTTTCTTATTTTTGTGTTATAATATATGTTGTGTACAATGAAATTTCATTTTAATGTAGAAGGGAGAGTTGTTATGAGTTACAATGTTGGTATTAATGGTTACAAATTTTTCACTTTTCCACGGAATGGAAGAAAAGGAATTATCATAGTTTATCTGAAAGATAATGATTTCTTTTCACAATCAAAATATTTTGATTTAACTGATGACCAAATTGCTTCTATCAAAGATGTTTTAGATGACAACATTAGTTATAATCTAAATAGTTCTAGGGATTGTGAAAAAATCCCATTACCAACCATAATCTGGAATGTCGAACAGATTGTGTATCATTAACTTATATATGAATTTTACTTTCATATATATAATTCAAGTCCTAATCAGTTTTATTTTGATTAGGACTTTCCCTTTGTAGATTTTATTAACTTTCTGTAAAATACATCAATTTAAATATCATATTAAAATTCTAATTTTTTTTCTATCCAATTTTCAATTTCATCAATTTTTAATCTTATTTGTTCCATAGTGTCTCTATCTCTAATTGTAACTGTATCATCTTCCAATGTGTCAAAATCAACTGTTACACAATATGGTGTTCCGATTTCATCTTCTCTCCTATATCTTTTTCCTATACTTCCTGTTTCATCATAATCACACATGAATTTTTTAGATAGTTTTTCATGTAGTTGTCTTGCTTTTTCAGATAATTTTTTAGAAAGTGGTAATACTGCTAATTTAAATGGTGCTAGCACTGGATGTAAGTGTAATACAATTCTTGTATCTCCTTCTCCTATTTCTTCTTCATCATAGCTATTGCATAAAAATGCTAAAGCTACTCTATCTGCTCCTAATGATGGTTCGATACAATATGGTACATATTTTTCGTTTGTTTCTGGGTCTGTATATGTAAAATCTTCTTTTGATACTTTCATATGGCTTTTTAAGTCAAAATCTGTTCTGTCTGCAATTCCCCATAATTCTCCCCATCCAAATGGAAATGCAAATTCAATATCTGTTGTAGCATTACTATAGTGTGATAATTCTTCTGGTGAATGATCTCTTAGTCTTATATTTTCTTTTTTCATTCCTAGATTTAATAACCAGTTCTCACAAAATTCTTTCCAATATTTGTGCCATTCTAAATCTGTTCCTGGTTTACAAAAGAATTCTAGTTCCATTTGTTCAAATTCTCTTGTTCTAAATATAAAGTTTCCTGGTGTTATTTCATTTCTAAAAGCTTTTCCTATTTGTGCAATTCCTATAGGTAGTTTTCTTCTTGTTGTTCTCATTACATTTTTAAAATTAACAAAAATTCCTTGTGCTGTTTCTGGTCTTAGATATATTTCTGCTGTTTTGTCCTCTGTTACTCCTTGGAATGTTTTAAACATTAAATTAAATTTTCTTATATCTGTAAAATTAGTTTTTCCACAATTTGGGCATGGTATTTTATTATCTTTTATGAATTTAATTAATTCTTCATCAGACATCCCATCTGCTATCATATCATTTCCTTTTTCATGAGCCCATTCTTCTATTAATTTATCAGCTCTGTGTCTTGTTTTACACTCTTTACAATCTATTAATGGATCAGAAAAACCTCCAACATGCCCTGAAGCTACCCATGTTGTTGGATTCATTAAAATTGCTGCATCTAATCCTACATTATATTCACTTTCTTGTATAAATTTTTTTCTCCATGCTGATTTTATATTATTTTTTAATTCACATCCTAATGGTCCATAATCCCAAGTATTTGCTAATCCTCCATAAATTTCTGAACCTGGGTAAATATACCCTCTGTTTTTACAAAGTGCTACAAGTGTGTCCATTGATTTTAACATAAAAATTCCTCCCTTATTTTTTTATTTCTAGGGATATTTCATATATTTTATTATCTATTTTAAAAAAAGTCAATAAATTTCCAAAAAAATCTTGATAAAAATAATTATTTATGCTAAGATATTAATTGACTTTGGATATAGGGGTATAGTGTTAATGGTAGCACATCGGTCTCCAAAACCGCCTGTGAGGGTTCGAATCCTTCTACCCCTGCCAAACACAAACTCCAAATATTATTTGGAGTTTTATTATTAGGTGGTGATTTTATTTATAACTTATTAAAAAATCTTATATTAATTATTATTTTTATTACTCTTTTTATATCAATATTTTTTATTCCAGCATTTAGTCAAGAAGGTTTTTCTAATTCTAATATTTCTGAATCGGAAATTATAGATTTTAATCCAAATGGTTTTGTTTGGCCATTACCAGGTTATACAAGAATTAGTTCATATTTTGGAAAACGTGTATCTCCGACAAGTGGTGCTTCTTCTTCACATTCTGGTATTGATATACCTGCTCCAGAAGGAACTAAATTCATTGCTGTTGCTGATGGTGAAATTACATTTAGACAATTTTTAGGAGCTGGTGGATATACTATTACTTTATCTTTTGATAACATAAAGGTTAGTTATTGCCATTGTAGTCCAAATTTTATAGTTAATGTTGGAGATTTTGTGAAACAAGGACAAGTTATAGGTCATGTTGGTCCTAAATATGTTTATGGTGTAAAAGGTAATCAATATTCAGATTCTACTGGACGTCCTACAAATGGTGCTACTACAGGTCCTCATTTACATTTAGGAATTCGTTTAGATGGTAAATATCAAGATCCTCTTAATTATTTTTAGCACATTAGAGTATAAGAATTTTTGTTAAATATAAAGTGAAATCTTCCTATTTAACAAAAATTGAGAGGACTCTTTATAAATATTTCCTCTCAAATCTTGTTTTATATTAATATTTCTATCTTACATATCGTCATCTTCATTTTCATTATCTTCTTGCTCATCTTCACATCCTGAACAATGTGAACAATTTCCACTACAGTTTTCCTCTTTATCTAAATCTCCTGTCCAGTCTAATTCTATTATATTTTTACATTCTGGGCATTCAATTTCTGTCTTATCTTCATCTACATCAATTATAAATTCATAATTACAATATGGACAGATAATTTCAAAATCAAAACCATCATCAGCATAGATATCTTTTTCTATGTTTTGAATTACTTGTTCCATTTTTGACATCTTTTCTACTAATTCTTTATGATTTTTTTCTATTTTTTCTATTTTATCTTCTTTTGCTGTTAAGATATAGTCCATTTGTTCTAATATAAATTTAAAAAATGTTTCAAATCTATTTTTTATATATTCTAAGTCTTCTTTATTTTTAATGTTTTGTTCGATATCATTTAAGAATTGTTCATATTCTTCTTTTAGTTTAGCCATTTACTATTCACCTTTCTTAAACTCTTTCCATATATTCACAAGTTCTTGTATCTATTTTTAATACATCTCCTATTTCTACAAATAGTGGAACTTGGATTTCCAAACCTGTTTCTAGCTTAGCTGGCTTTCCTGATGTAGTTGTTGTATTTCCACTAAATCCTGGTTCAGTATATGTAACTTCTAACTCAACAAATGTTGGTGGTTCTACTGCAAATATGTTTCCTTTATATGAAAGTATTGTAACTTCCATATTTTCTTTTAAATATTTTAAACAATCACCTAATTGTTCTTCATTTAAAGGTATTTGATCATATGTTTCATTATCCATGAAGTAATATAATCCTCCATCATTATATAAATATTGCATTGCTTTTTTCTCTATTTCTG
>CAMMNR010000134.1 GCA_946498265.1 uncultured Clostridium sp.
TAATATATTTTGAAAATTTTGATATATACACATTGGAAAACTTAAAGTTTTTTGATAGTTTTTCTAGAATAAATTTTTTTGAAATAGAAATATTTATTGGATTTAGAAATTATGTTAATAATATAACATCTTATCTACTAGAAATCAAGTAAAATCGTTCGACTTTTTTCGACATCCAATATCTTTTATTTATTTAAATATTGATGTATAAAAATGTCTTAAAAAGAAACGTCCCAAATGAGACATTACTTGTTAAAATACATTATTAAATGTTTTATTGTTTCTTTGTCTTTTTCAGATAATTTATCATATCCAGATATTGTGTATTCTAATGTTTTGTTTTCCGTTATTTTTAGATATTTACTAAATATCTGGTTTATTCCTATATTAAAAAGATTGCAAATTTTAATAAGAACTTCATATAAAGGTTTTGCTCTGTCTTGTTCTATGTCACTTACATATCTTACTGATACTTCTATTGCTTCTGCTAACTTCTCTTGTGTGTATCCATTACTTTTTCTTATATCTTGTATGTTTTTTCCTATTTTTATTGTGCTTGGTTTTCTCATTTATTTTCTCCTAACTTTTTTGTTACTTTTTTTATTTAATATTAATAAATTAATATTTTTTGCTTTTATTTTTTATTTTTATGTCTATTTTTCATCTTTTTAAATTATATATTTAATTTTTTTATTCTAATCTTTTATTTTTTATGTTTTTATATTACCAAATTTTAATACTTGTATAAATGAATTATTTTCGTTTATACAAGTATTGTATTTCTTTTTGTGCGTATTTTTTATTTACATATCTTTTAGGTATTGCTTTAATAACTGGTCTAATTTTTGCCTGTGGTTTTCTATTTTTTCTTTTGTTTCATTTTCTAATATCATTTTGTCTATTGTTTCTAATTCTTTTTTTATTTTTTCTTTTATATTTTCCATTTTTCGTATTCCTTTCTGACACATATTTGATTAAAAAACTAATATTTTATATTTCTTAAAATTAACTTTTTTATTTTGTGCCTTTTTCTCTTGTTTAGTATCCCCTTATTTGTATACATTTATTCTATGCTTTATTTTATATTTTATCTATCTTAAAGTCAATATTTATTTTATAGTAAATATATTGTTATTCTTTTTTATTCTATTGTTTTCTTTTATTTACTATTTTTTATATTATTTTTTTATTTTTTCTTTTATATTAATTTTATCTGATATTCGGACATTTTTTTAAAAAGAAGACTCTAGACATATTACTTGTCTAAAATCTTCTTCTTTTTATTTTGGATTCTCATCTATTTTTTATATTCTGTTGTTACTTCTGACTTCTCACATATATATAATATGTCTTAAAAGGAAACGTCCCTAATGAGACACAATTAATACTCTAAGCTATTATCATCTAAAAGAAAATCATATATACTCATCAATATAATTCCATTATCATATCGAGATCTTTTTATATTATCTCCAACTATTATTATTTTTTTAAAAAAATCATTTACATTTAATAATGATTTCTGCTCTTGTCTTACTTTTTCTCCTGTTTTCATTTCAAGTGCTGATTGAATATATATTTTATTGTTTCCTTTATTTGCTACAAAATCAATTTCTAACTGTTTTTTTGCGTCTCCTTCACGTATTTCAACAGAGCCAACATCCACGTTATATCCTCGTTTTTTTAATTCTATATAAATAACATTTTCCATAGTATGTGATATTTCTTCACTTTGTCTAAAGTCTAGAAATGAATTTCTAATTCCCATATCTGTAAAATAATATTTTTGAGGTGTTTCTATAAATCTTTTTCCTCTGACATCAAATCTTCTTGCTTTTTCTATCATAAAAGCATCTTGTAAATATCCTAAATAGTTATATATTGTTTTATCTGTCATTGTTGATAATTTATCTCTTTCTTTAAAATTATTTGACAATTTTAAAGGATTAGTAAGACAGCCTATATCAGATGCTATTATTTGTACTAACATTTCTAATTCTTCTTTATTTTTAACTTTATTTCTGTCAACAATATCATTGATGTATACATTATCCTTTTGTGTTTTTAGATAGTTTATTTTGCTATTGTCAGTCTTTGATAGCACTGTCAAAGGTAATCCTCCATAGGTATAATATTCACTTAATGCTATTTCTTCAGAACCATCATATACAGAATAAAATTCTGCAAATGATAAAGGATATATTCTTATTTCATCTCCTCTACCTCTAAATTCTGTTACAATATCTGATGACAAAAATTTTGAATTACTTCCAGTTACATATATTTCAACATTATCTATATGCATAAATCCAATTAGTACTGATTCAAAGTCTTTAACTTCTTGTATTTCATCTAATAATATATAATATTTATTTTTATCTTTAATTAAGCTTCTTATATATTCATCTAGTACATCTGGCTCTAAATATTTTTTATTTTTATTTTCATCTAAACTTAATTGTATTATATGTTCTTCATCTATTCCTTGTTCTTTAAGATAATTTTTAAATATTACATTTAATAGATAAGATTTACCACACCTTCTAATTCCTGTTATTATCTTTATAAGTTGATTATCTATTCTGTCTATAAGTTCTTTTAAATAATAGTCTCTTTTTATTTCCATTTTCGCACCTCCATTACGAATTTTTTCCGTTTACGGAATTTTTTCGTAATCATTATAACATATACTTATTAATTTAGTCAATTTTATTGCCATATTTTTATTTGTGTTTCTTTTTTGTCTTCTAGTTTTTCTGAGAGATCATTTATTCTCATAACTTTTCATTCCTTATTTTTTCTTTATTCTGATTAAAAAATTTAATTAATCTTTTAATTATTTACCTTTAGTATGTTTTAATTGGTCAATATCTATTCGTTGGTTTTATTTTGTATTTAATTTTTTTTAAAATCAATATTTATTTTGATGTAAAACTCTATACTCTTATACTATTTCTTTTTTTATTACAAAATATGAAAGCTTCCTTTTTATATGGATTTAATTTATATTTACTTTGTACTATATCACACAATGAGTGAATTTGCTTTCTAAAATCTGTTACTCCATATGCTATAGAAAGTTTGAATTCAGGATTAAGAAAAGTAACTAAAGGTAAAGGATCTTTTATTAATGAGAATGCTCTGATGAAAGTGTTATTTTTAAGAATTCAAGATTTACAAAAAAATTGGTCCAAAAGCATTAAAAATTGGGGAACAGTTCAAAATGAACTTTCTATATTATTTGAAGACAGATTCTTAAAGTACATTGGAATATAAATATATTTAGATGGTAATATATGGAAGCATATTACCATCTAGAATAAAAAAAATTATATAAATTTACACAGTTAACTTGACAAGCCCATATTTATTATTTATATTTTTATTATTATATTTATTATCCTTAAACTTTTCTTCAATAGGGGTATTGAAGTTTTGTTGGAGAGGGTATTTAACTTTTGTTAAATAGGTATCATTATTTTTTACTATTGGTATTAGTTTTCTCATTTCTATTTGTTTGCTATTTTCTTTGTAAATCAATTCAATGCTAATATAATTCTTATCTTTTAATGAATTTACTAATTTTGATACTTGTGTTATTGATATATTTAATAATTCACTTATAGATTTATTAGTTAGATAACAATAATTGTTTTCTTTGCTTAAATATAAAATTATTGCATATATATACTTTTCTTTATCACTTAACTTATTATCTGTTAATATTTCTATTGGTATCCATACACCTTTTAAATTTAAGTTAGACATTCCCTCACCTTCTTCCACTCATTCGCTTCATTTTCAATTTTTAGCCTTTTAAAATTGTTTTTAGCATCACTTTTATATCTTTTTTGATGTAGATAAAAAATTCCCATAAAAATAAGCCTTGAACTTATTTCTAAATTCAAAGTTTCCAATTATGCAACCATAGTTGCCTAATTTTTATATTATTCATTTTCTTCTTCAATAATATCAATGTGTAAATTCAAATCTTCTTCTGTTGGTAACACTTCTAAAATATCTTTTGGTAATACTTTTGATATTTCATATGAACTTACACCTATTGGTTTCTTAATATCTCTTAATGAATACTCAACTGAAAATTTTGTTTTCTCTCTGCATAATATAATTCCAATTGTTGGATTATCACTTTCTGTTTTTATTAAATCATCAACTGCTGATAAATAAAAGTTTAATTTTCCAGCGTATTCTGGTCTATACTCTGTGTTTTTCAATTCCACTACTATATAGCAATGTAATTTAGTATGATAAAATAGCATATCTATAAAATAATCTTTATCATCTACTGAAATTTTATATTGATTTCCAATAAAACTAAAACCATTCCCCAACTCTAATAAAACTGTTTTTATTCGTTCGACCATTGCTTTTTCTAATTCTGTTTCTATAAAACTTTCTTTTAAATTTGATAAGTTCAGAATATATGGATCTTTCATCATATCCTTTGCCAGTCTGCTTTGTGGTGGTTGTAATGTATTTTGAAAATTATTAGGTTTATCTCCTAAAACTTGTCTTGTATATAAATCACTTTTTATTTGAAAAGCTAAATCATCATAACTCCATCCATTTATTGAAGTCTGTTCTATATACCATTCTCTTTGTTTTTCTTCTTTTATTTTGCTAAAAATCAATATATTATGAGACCAAGGTATTTTTTCTGAAAGTTTTTGTAAATTACTATTATTTTTGCATTCCAAATAATATTTTTTCATATTAAGGAGATTTCTTTCTGAAAAACCTTTCATATTTGGGAAATTTATCTTTAATTCTATTGATAAATTATTTATAAATTTATTTCCATATTTCGCATTTTCATTTATTATTTTTCCTAAATAACTATATAATGCTAGTGTCCTTATATTTGCACTTTTATAAATATCATATTGGGCATTTAATATTTCATTTTTTATATCTTTAAATACTTCTTTAAAATCTTTTTCTAACATTTGATTTTCTTCCATATAATTCCTCTTTTCTTTTTCTATTTTTTATTGATAGCTTGATTTTTCAATTGTTTTCTAAATTTTGCAGACGCGTCTGCGAAATTCAAAATCTTAATTTTAAAATTAGCAGATGTGTCTGCAAATTTATTAATACATTGACATTATAGCATTTATTTTCAAAAATTTCATTATAAATTCAAAAAAAGATGACATTGATTTAAGTTTAAAAGTAAATTCTAGATTTTGTTTAAAACTAGAATTTAGTCTTGG
>CAMMNR010000135.1 GCA_946498265.1 uncultured Clostridium sp.
TCATCTGTTCCAATATTTGCTTTTACTTCTACATATTCATATGATTTATTAACACAAAGTGCTAAATTTGATGGTAATGTCCATGGCGTTGTTGTCCATGCTAAAATGTATGTGTTTTCTTTTCCTGTTACTTTGAATTTTGCAATACATGTTAAGTCTTTTACATCTTTGTATCCTTGTGCTACTTCATGTGATGATAATGCTGTTCCACATCTTGGGCAATATGGCATAACTTTATGTCCTTCATATAATAGTTCTTTATCCCACATTTGTTTTAATGCCCACCATACTGATTCTATATATTCATTATGATATGTTACATATGGATTTTCCATGTCAACCCAAAACCCTACTTTGTTTGTCATTTCTTCCCACATGTGTACATATGTGAAAACACTTTCTTTACATTGTTTTACAAAGTTTTCTACACCATATTCTTCTATTTGTTCTTTTCCTGAAATTCCTAATTTCTTTTCTATTTCTAGCTCAACTGGTAAACCATGTGTATCCCATCCGGCTTTACGAATTACTTTGTATCCTTTCATTACTTTATATCTTGGTATGATGTCTTTCATTACCCTTGTTTCGATGTGTCCAACATGTGGCTTTCCATTTGCTGTTGGAGGTCCATCATAAAATGTGAAATACCTTTTTCCTTCATTCATAGCAAAATTCTTTTTTATAATGTTATTCTTTTTCCATCCTTCTGCTACTTCTTTTTCCATTCCAACAAAACCGTCTTTAAGTTCTACTTTTTTGTACATTGTTTTTCCTCCTTTTATTTTTTAAAATTTTAGCTACACTTTCTATTTTTTGTAACTCAAATCTGTACTTTTGCTTTACATTAGGATATTTTTCGTGGTCGACTTCTGATAAAAACATGTATATTTATAACACCTTCCTTAGATACTTTATTAAAAAAAACAAACCCTAGTAACGATTTCTTTGTTACTAGGGCGAATTTCTCCGTGGTACCACCTATTTTAGTAAATTTATATATAACATTTTAATTTAATGTTCTAATTTACTCACTCAATTTATCTTTAACGCAGACCTACGGCTTATCTTACTTCTGCTATTCTTTACTTTATTTGAATTTCTTGTTTCAGATTAGCAACAATAAGATGATAATAAATAGATTTTACTTACCAAATTTTCAGCTTCCTTTGGCTCTCTTATTAAGATATTTTTCTATTTATCTTGTTCTTATTTTTGTTTTTTTATTTATATTGAAAAATATTATATCACATTTTATGGAAAATGCAAGACTTTTTTGAATTTTTATTTTTAGAACTAGACCATATATAGTCCTCCATTTTCTATTTCATCTTTCCATTTTTCCAGATATTCTATTCGTGCATTATAAAAATTTAGTCTTTTTTCGTGTCCATCTATTTTTTCTTTCATTATTTGTTGTTCCATATCACTTACTTTTTCTGTCGCAAATACTTTTTCGAATTTTACATCCATAGATTTATTTAATTGGTCAAATTTTTCTGTTATACTTTTCTGCATTGTTTCCAATATATCTAGTATATCTTCTCTATCTTCTTTTCTCCCAGTTTCTAACTCTGTTACTCTGTCTTCAATATTTGTTAAATTTTCTTCTATATTTGTCACTCTGCCTTCAATGTTTGTTAATCTTTTGTCATTTTCTTCCCTAAATTCTCTTAGTTCTTTTAATACTAAATTTGCTACATTTTCTTCCATGCTCCATCATCCCTTCTCTTTAATTTTATTTTTTTAACAAAGTAATAATTTCAGCATAAGAAACAATATGAATTCTTAACCTACTTAAACTCAAAGTAACTATAAACAAATTTCTTTTACTAAAATTAATTTTCTATACTAAATTATAGTTGATTAATGCATTAATTTACTCCTATGGTAAATATTTAATCATATTATTAGCTAGATGTCAATAGTAAAATTGAAGTTTTTAGTAAAATTTTAGTTTAATCTTAAATTGATAAGTTAAATCTATATGAATTATATATTAGAACAAAAATGTTAGAGCGTAGCGATTTTTTTACAATAGGAAAGAATGACTTTCCTATTGTATAAAAACAAACTTTCCCTTTTGGGACGCGTCCCCAAAAGGGAATTATGGCTATTCACTAATTAAATTCAATGTTTCTTTTGCTATCATTAATTCTTCATTTGTAGGGATAACATATACTTTTACTTTTGAAGTATCTTTAGAAATTAGTTTTTCTTCACTTCTTACATTATTTGCTTCTTCGTCTATTTCAACTCCCATAAATGTTAATTGTTCACAAATTCCTTTTCTAATATTTATTTGATTTTCTCCAACTCCACCTGTAAATACTATATAATCTACACCATTCATTGCTACTGCATATTTTGCTATATAGCTTGCCACTGCATATTTGAAGTTTTCCATTGCTACTCTTGCTTTCTCGTCTCCTTCATTTGCTGAACTTTCTATAACTCTAAAATCTGGTGCTAGTCCTGATATTCCAGATACTCCTGAATTTTTATTCAAAATATCTTCCATTTCTTGTGCACTAATTTCTTCTTTTTTCATGATATATAGTAATATAGAAGGATCTAAGTCACCACTTCTTGTTACCATTGGTATTCCTCCAATAGGAGTTAATCCCATACTAGTGTCTACTGATTTGCCTCCTTGTATTGCACAAATGCTAGAACCTTGACCTAAATGACATGTTATTATTTTTAAGTCTTTTATATCTTTTCCCTCTATTTGTCCTAATCTTTGAGACACATACATATGTGATGTTCCATGAAATCCATATTTTCTAATTCCATATTTTTCATAATATTCATATGGTATCGGATAAATATATCTTTCCTTTGGAATTGATTGATGAAATGCTGTATCAAATACTCCTACCATAGGTTTATTTGGCATTACATTTTTACATGCTTCTATTCCTAGTATACATGCAGGATTATGTAATGGTGCTAATTCTGTATATTCTTTTAAAACTTCTACAACATTGTCATCTATTACAACAGATTTTGAGATTTTTTCTCCTCCATGTACTAATCTATGCCCAATAGCTTCTATTTCATCTAAACTTTCTATTACTTTGTATTCTGGATTTGTTAATTGTTTTAGTGTAAATTCTATTGCTTCTGTATGGTTATATGCTTGGTTATCTATTTTTATTTTTTGTCCATTTACTTTATGTGTAATAAATGCTTCTTTTTCTCCTATTCTTTCATATTTTCCAGAAGCCATTACTTCTTCTGTTTCCATATTTATTAATTGATATTTTAATGATGAACTACCACAATTTAATACTAATATTTTCATTTTGTTTTCCTTTCTTCACTTTTAAAAAAATATATACTTTTAATAATATACTATTTCACTAATTCTAAAGTTTCTCTTGCTATCATTAATTCCTCATTAGTAGGAATAACATATACTTTAACCTTAGAATCTGAATTTGAAATTTCTATTTCGTCTCCTTTTGTATTGTTCTTTTCTTCATCAATTTTTACACCTAAAAATTCTAGTTGTTCACAAATTGCTTTTCTTGAAATTGGACCTTTTTCTCCAACACCTGCTGTAAATGTTATTACATCTATTCCATTCATTGCAACAGCACATCTTGCTACATAACAAGCAACTAGATAATGGAATACATCTAATGCTAATTTTGCTTGTGGATCTCCATCTAACATTGCTATTTCTATATCTCTAAAGTCAGGTGATATTTTAGAAACTCCATATACTCCTGATTCTTTATTTAATATATTGTTAATTTCATCTGCTGAAAGATTTTCTTTTTTCATTAGATATGTAAGAATAGATGGGTCTAAATCTCCACTTCTAGTTCCCATAGGTATTCCTCCAAGAGGTGTTAATCCCATACTTGTTTCTACTGATTTTCCATCTTTAATTGCACATATGCTTGCTCCTTGTCCTAAGTGGCAACTAACAATTTTCAAATCTTTTATATCTTTTCCCATTATTTCTGCTACTCTTGAAGATACATATTGATGTGATGTACCATGGAATCCATATTTTCTTACTCCATATTTTTCATAGTATTTATATGGTATTGGGTAGATATATTTATCTTTTTCTATTGTTTGATGGAATGCTGTGTCAAATACTGCTACCATTGGCATATTTGGAACTATTTTTTTACAAGCTTCTATTCCTAAAATACTTGCTGGATTATGAAGTGGTGCTAAATCTACACATTCTTTTATTTCTTGTAATACTTCATCATCTATAATTACTGCTTTACTAAATTTTTCTCCTCCATGCACAACTCTATGTCCTATTCCTCCTAGTTCATCTAGGCTTTTTAATACACCATATTGATTATCTAATAATGTATTTAGAACAAATTGTATTGCTACTTCATGATTTTCGCTTGGATGCTCAAATTTGTGTTTTTCTCCATTAACTTTATGTGTTAAAAATGAATTAGGTTGACCAATTCTTTCAAAATATCCTTTTGCTAATACTTTTTCTGTTTCCATATCAATGACTTGATATTTAAGTGATGAACTTCCTGAATTTAAAACTAAAATTTTCATAAATACCTCCTAATATTTAAATATATTTGATTTTTGCATAAAATTAATTACTTTAATCTCCTTGTGCTTGAACTGCTGTAATAGCTACTACTCCTGCTACATCTTCACTGCTACATCCTCTTGATAAATCATTTACAGGTTTAGCTATTCCTTGGCAAAGTGGACCATATGCTTCAGCTTTTCCTAATCTTTGTACTAATTTATATCCTATATTTCCTGCATTTAGGTCTGGAAAAATTAATACATTAGCTTCACCTTTTATTTCACTTGTTGGTGCTTTCATTTCTGCTATTTCTGGTATTATTGCTGCATCTAATTGTAGTTCTCCATCTACTTTTAAATTTGGATCTTTTTCTTTTACTTTTTTTGTTGCACTTATTACTTTTTCTGTTAATTCAGATTTTGCACTTCCATGTGTTGAATATGAAAGCATTGCTACTTTTGGCTCTTTTTGAACTAATTGTTTAAAACTTTTGCTTGATGAAATCGCAATCTCTGCTAATTCTTCTTCTCCTGGATTTTCATTTAATCCAGCATCTCCAAATATAAATGTTCCTTTTTCTCCATATTCACAATCAGGTACTACCATAACAAAAAAAGCTGAAACTAATTTTGTATCTGGTGCAGTTTTTAAAATTT
>CAMMNR010000136.1 GCA_946498265.1 uncultured Clostridium sp.
GTAATATCATTTATAGTACCATCTTCAAACTTCTCATAATAATGATTATCTGAAGAAATATAGTAATTTTAATCAAATTATGATATACTTTTGAAGAATGGAGGAATAAAATGTCAAATTTAAATGCAACAGATATATTAGTAATACAAAAGATAATAGAGAAAAAGACTAAAGATAAGGGAGTAGTATGGGATTTTACCAATGCTACATTTAAAGAATTTGTGGAATCATATACAGGATTAAATATATATAATGATAAATATGAAGCAGAAGATGGTGGATCAAAAATTAAAAGATTAAAAATGTTTTTAAATATAGAGGAAGATTCATATGTAATAATGCTGCTAGAAGGAATTAAAGAATATGGGAAAAAAAGAAAATATCTTTGCAAAAGCAATATTGATGAAATTGAAAAGTATATAAAAAGATTAAAAAAATTAGAAAAGAGTATAACATTTGATAAAGAAATATTTAAAAGTCAAAAAAGAGTAGATTTATTAATAAATGACATTAACGAAAAAATTGTTAAGAAGCAATTTGAATTAGCAATAGATAGATTACACACTTTTTTTAAAGGATATATTGAAGTGTTATGCGAACAAATAAAAATAGATATAAAAGACAAATCGTTAGATGCATTATATGGAGAATTATTAAAATATATACATGACAATGAAATATTTGAAGAGGGAATTACAAAAGATATATTATCATCTTCAAAGAAAATAATGAAAAGTTTCGATTATTCTAGAAACAATAAATCATTTGCGCATACAAACAATATAATGAAGCAAAATGAAGCAGAATTTTTATGCATGTATATAATCGATTTATATAAATTTTTGTATAAGATAAACCTAATTAAATAATTGAAAAATAAAATCAGGTTATATAAAAGGAGATAGAATCAATTGAGCGAAAAAATAAATGAGCAATTTGTTGTAAATAAAATTATAGAATTTATGATAAATAAAGAAAAAGGTAATTGGCATGAAGAAAAAGTAGAAAAAAGTGAACTTCATAAGCATGGAGTTGATATTAAACTAGTTGGTGGTAAAAGAAATAGTGAATATTTTTATATTGAATGTAAAGGTAAATCTTATGCAAAATCTGCTAAATCAATTAATAGAGAAGGGTGGCTTAATGCATTAGGGCAAATAATAACAAGAATGGATGTAAAAAGATATTCAATTTCTAAAGAGGATGGTAGAATATCTGGAATAAACCATGCATATAAATATGGTTTAGGATTGTATTGGGAATCAGCTCAAGTCGCTTTAAGGAGGATACCAAAAGAAGTAGCAGAAGTTTTATGCTTACATATATTTTCTGTCAATGATAAGGGAGAAGTTAAGTATTTCACTCCAAGCAAATTTGGAAAAGTATATTCTAAAGAAGATTTATAGGGAGAAGGTGAAAATCATGATTTATATTACAGGAGATACTCATTCTGATTTTTTAAGATTTGAAATAGATAAATTCCCAATCCAAACGGATATGACTAAAAATGATTATGTTATTATATGTGGTGATTTTGGAGGATTATGGACATTTGAAGAAGAAAGTAATAGAGAAAAATATTGGCTTAACTGGTTAAATGAAAGAAACTTTACAACTTTATTTGTAGATGGAAATCATGAAAATTTTACAAGACTATATAATTATCCAATAGAAGAATGGCATGGTGGAAAAGTGCATAAAATAAGAGACTCTGTTATTCATTTAATGCGTGGTGAAATATATGATATAGATGATAAGAAATTTTTTACATTTGGTGGTGCAAGATCACATGACATAAGAGATGGAATATTAAATCTTGACGAAGAGGAAAAATATATGAATATCGTAAAAGAGGAGCATACTTTAGAATAAGAGATTTTTCATGGTGGGATTTAGAATTACCAACTGAAGAAGAAATGCAAAACGGAATAAAAAATCTAGAAAAAGTGAATTATAAAGTAGACTATATTATTTCACATTGTTGCCCAACTAGTATTCAAACATTACTAAATCCATCTTATAAAAAAGATATTTTAACAGATTATTTACAAAAAATATATGAAAAGTCTAAATTCAAAAAATGGTATTTTGGACATTATCATGATAATAAACAAGTGAATTCTGAGTTTGTTTTGCTGTATGAAGATATTATTCCATTAGAAATTGAAAGTATATTTTAATAATAGAAAATACACAAAAAGGTGTATTTTTTAAATTTTAGAGCATAATATATATAAATTAATATTTTTTATGCAAAAATATTGCATAAAAAATAAAAAAGTGCTATAATATATTAACGAAAAGGAGGAATTTGTTATGATAACAAGTTTTAAATTTGATAATTGTTTTGCATTTAATAAGCCGGTTGAAATGACTTTAAAGGCTGATATGAGAACAAAAAAGTTTTCTTCAAATGTAATTAATTTAAATGAAAAATTAAACATATTAAAGTCAATTGCAATATATGGACCTAACAATACAGGAAAGACTAGTTTTATAAAATGCATAAGTGTATTAAAAAGAACTTTAGAAAATAAGCCAATTAATCTATCTGCAAATATATTTACAGGTAATACGATTTCTACAGAAGCAGTATCTTTTATATATAACGAAAAAGAATATAATTACGAGTATAAGTTTGATTGTAGTAATCGTTCTTATGTATATGAAAAAATGATTGAAATAATAAGAGATAAGCACAACAATGAAACTGAAAAGATAATATTTATAAAAGATACATTAAATGAGAAATATGAATGTCCAGAAGATCAAAAACTACAAGATGTTTTAAATATTGCTTCAACAAACAATATTTTAATATATACAGTTCAAATTGAAAAATTTGCTATTTTAAGAGTAATTAAAGAAATATTAACAGATGTTGCTAAAAATATTGAGATAGTTGATATGAATAATATTCCTAACGGAAAAACAATAGAAATGTTAAAAAACAAAGATGAAGAAACCAAAAAAATTGTTGATTTTATAAAAAGTGCAGATATATATTTAGACGATTATAGATATGATGAAAAAATGCAATTAAAGATTGATAACAAAGAGGCAGAAGAAAAGATTTTAAAGAATCAAGATATAATTGATCAGATGAGAATGGTTTCTGTATATAAAGGAAGACCTGTTCCAAGTATTATTTTTGATTCATTAGGAACAAGAAAAATTGCTGCTTTAGCTAGTTATGTTATAACATCAATTGAAAAAGGCAAAACACTAATAATTGATGAGTTAGATAGTAGTTTACATTTTAAAATTACTAGAGCGATAATTAGTATGTTTAATAACGAATTAAATAAAAATGCTCAATTAATAGCAACACTGCATGATATCAGTTTATTAGATTGTAAAAAAATGTTTAGAAAAGAGCAAATATGGTTCACAGATAAAAATGAAGAACAAACCGAATTGTATTCATTAAAAGATTTTAGTTATGAACAAAGTGGTATAAGAAGTGATACAACAGATATACAAGATAGATATAGCAAAGGTGCTTTTGGAGCAATACCTGATCCTGATTTAATATCTACTTTATTGGAGGTGGATGTGGATGCAGAGACCGATTAAAGGTAGAAGGATATGTATTATCTGTGAAGGTGATGAAGAAAGAGATTATATAAATACATTATTAAATAAAAAAGTTTTTTCTGACAAATATAGTTTTGCAGAACCAATTAATGCAAAATCAATAAACAATATATATAATAGGTATACAGATAAATATCAATCTAATTCATATGATTTAGTTTTAGTATTTTGTGATACAGACAAGGGACCCTCTGAAAAGTATAAGGAAATAAAGCAAAAGATAAATGATTTTCATGGAGTGGATATAGCAGATGATATTATAATATTTGGTAATCCATGTACAATGCAAATTATACTTTCGCATTTTGCAGAGATAAAATTGACTAGTCAAAGTAAACATGTGAATGCAAAATATATTGAGGAGTTGACAGGGATAAAAGGATATAATGCAACAGATACACAAAGAAAAGATTTATTTAGTAAAATAAAAAGAAATAATTATGAAGTTATGAAAGAAAATATAAAGAAATTATCTACAAATGATGAAGATATATCTAGTACAAATTTTTTGAAGTTTATAGAAAATTTCGAGAATGATGATGACAGATGGATAGATGAAATAAATAGTAAATTATAATTGTATGTAAAACTATATAAGAAGAAAAATCGCCCAATGCCTAGCAATGAACGAATAAAAGATTTTGCGAACCTTTTGATTGTTTAATTATAGCATATTTCTTCTTAAAATTACAAGGGGCAGAAAGGATATTTCTTGTAATTTAGTTTTTATATAAAATAAAAAATGGAGGAAATAAAAATGGAAAATAAAATAGCTAAAAATAGGATATCACCTAAAAATGAAAACGATTACATAGTAGCGTATTTAAAAGAAAATCCTGCAGCAAAGAAACAAGATGGAATGGATATATCTGCAGTAATAACTAAAGATGGAATTAGAGGACATGGATTATTATCTGAAGAGATAAATAGGGGTCATGACAAAAATTATCATAGAGTTAAAAATTTTATTCCAGATAGTGAATTAAAAAAGAAATTTTAATAAAAGAAAGGCGAGAATTGACTCGCCTTTTATTGTATTTATTATTTAAAATGCTTTTCTCACAAATTTGAAAAAAGTATATAAAAATCCAAAGTTTTTTTAAAATTTTGAAAAAACTTTTGAAAATATATTTAATTAAGTATCAAAACTACCACCAATCAACTGCACTCCATCAACAAAACCATTCCTATAATACTTCTCATTCCAATAGCAAATATAATCAAAAAAATTATTATCAAGCTGTTTTAATTGCTTCTCAACATACTTTTTATTCTGTTCAGGAACATTCTTCAAAATTCTCTCAGAAATCTCATCAAAATAAACAAAATGCTTTCTATCCTCATCACAAGTCAAAGAACACAAATCTTCTTCTCTAAATTCTAACCAATCTTTCAAAATATCATCATTAACTTCTCTTAAATTATTCATAATCTAAAACCTCCAAAAATTAAAATTTTTCATTTCCCAAAAGTATCCACAAGAGCCAATTTTCTAAGAACAAACGTACCA
>CAMMNR010000137.1 GCA_946498265.1 uncultured Clostridium sp.
TTACATGTTTTGACATCTTTTTTGCTCGAAAAATTTTTTAATCTTTAGTCCTGAAAGAGAAATGATTTAAAAATGTTGTATAAAAGGAGCAAAAATAGTATAATATAGTAGACTGATAAAGAAATAAATTGGGTATCAATAATAATCCTGAATAGGAGGAATAAGTATATGAGTATTACAACTCAAAAAATTTTAATATTATCTTGTGGCACTGGAGGAGGGCATAATTCAGTAGCTAAAGCCATACAAGAAAATTTAATAGAAAGAGGAATAAACGTTGATTTTATAGAATATTTAGATATTATTAATCCCAGAATTAGAAATAAAGTTAATAATTTGTATATAAAATCAACCAGAAGAAATGGAAAGATTTTTAAAGTTGTATACAAATTAGGTGAAATATATGAAAAAACAAATATAAAATCACCAGTATATGCATTAAACTTTTTGAATAAAAACAGATTATATAAATATATTGTAGAAAATAAATATAAATATATTATAACAACACATTTATTTGCAGCACAAACATTAACAGCAATAAAAAAAGAGCATAATATAAAATTTATGGCAGTAGCCACAGACTATGTATGTATACCATTTTGGAAAGAAACAAACCCAGATTATTTTATAATACCAGGTGAAGACTTAATAGATGATTTTGTTAGTAAAGGGATAGAAAAAGAAAAATTATTACCTTTAGGAATACCAACTGCAAAAACTTATAGACAAGAATTTGATAAAAATGAATGTAAAAAGAAATTAGGATTAGAAGTATCAAAAAAATACATATTGATATTAACAGGTAGTATGGGATTTGGAAATATAACAGATATGATGGAGGAACTATTAAAAAATATAAAGGATGTAAGTTTTATAATTTCAACTGGAAATAACTCTAAAATGTTAGAAGTATTAAATGAAAAGTATAAAAATTTAGATAATCTAATTATATTACCTTTTACAAATGAAATAAGTGAATATATGGAAGGAAATATTGTACATATATATCCAGAAGCCGCGTTATGGCCATATTATGAAAAAATAAGAAAATTTAAAAATGGGGCATTTGATTTAGCTGTAAGAAATAATGTACCAATAATACCAATAGTTTGTATATTTAGAGAACCTAATGGAATTAGGAAGATATTAAAAAATAAGAAAGATGTTACACTAAAAATATTAGAGCCAATTAATCCTCAAACTGAGAAAAAGAATAGAAAAGAAGAAAGTGAAGAACTAAAAGAAAAAGTATTTTTAGAAATGAAAAGGAGGACATGATTAATATATCATATAGAAAAATGGAAATACCAGTAAAGAAAAATCAAGAATATATCATAGATGTGATAGATAATGGATTTGAAGGAGAAGGAATAGCAAAAATTGATGGATTTACAATATTTATCCCGAATGCAATAAAAGGAGAAAAATTAAAAATATTGATTGTAAAAGTATTATCATCACATGCTTTTGGAAAAATATTAGAAATTATAAATAAATCAGATAAAAGAATAGAAAGTGATTGTATTACATATAAAAGATGTGGAGGATGTAATTTAAGACATATAAAATATGACGAAACTTTGAAAATGAAGCAAAACGCTGTGCAAAGTCTAGTAAATAAAACATTAAAAACAAAAATACAAGTAAAAGAAACAATTGGGATGGGAAATCCATATCATTATAGAAATAAAGCACAATATCCAGTAGGAGTTGATAAACAAGGTAACCCAATAATGGGTGTATTTGCTAATAGAACACATGAAATAATACCAATAGATAATTGTTTAATACAAAATGAAAAAAGTCAACAAATTGCAAAATTTATATTAGATTTTATTCGTGAAAATAATATAAGTATATATGATGAGAAAACAGGAAAGGGACTTATACGACATATTGTAACTAAAATAGGAATAAAAACAAATGAAATAATGTGTGTTATTGTTTTAAATGGAAGAACAATCCCAAAAGAAAAGGAATTAGTAACAGAAATATTAGAAAAGTTCCCAGAGGTTAAAACAATTGTTAAAAATATCAATACTAAAAATACTAATGTAATAATGGGAAAAGAAAATATAAATATATATGATAATGGTTATATATATGACATATTGGGAGATTTTAAATTCAAAATATCACCACTTTCATTTTATCAGGTGAATCCAGTACAAGCAGAAAAACTGTATGAGTTAGGAGTGCAAGCAGCTAGGATCTCTGAAAAGGATATAGTTTTTGATTTGTATTGTGGGATAGGAACTATATCATTATTTATGGCTAAGTATGCAAAAAAAGTGTATGGGATAGAAATTGTTGAAGAAGCGGTTAATGATGCTAAAGAAAATGCTAAAATGAATGGCATTTCAAATGTGGAGTTTATAGCTGGTGATGTAGAAAATATTTTAGATGAATTGATAAATGATAAAAAAATGATTCCTGATATTGTTATGGTGGATCCTCCTAGAAAAGGTTTGGATAATAAGAGTATTGAAAATATTATGAGTATTAAACCTAAAAAGTTGGTTTATATAAGTTGTAATCCTGCTACTTTGGTTAGAGATTTGAGTAAGTTAGAGGGACTTTATGGAGTTCATGAAGTGATACCTGTGGATATGTTTCCGTTTACGTGCCATGTGGAGTGTGTCGTGTTGATGGGTAGAAAAGATAATGAAAGCGAATAGTAGCAATACTTTAAGGACTTTTTAAAAATAAAAAAATAATGAAAAATTATATAAAAAAACCATTTATTTTTTAGCAAATTTAAAATGGTAAATGGTTGAATGGTAAAAAATAAGTGGGCAATCCACCTTACATTAATAAAGTACAAATTGATGTACTTTATAATAAGTAAAAGTAATAAAAATGGAAATATTGCAAAAGCACAAGCAGAATATATGCCATTGATTAATGTTTTACCAAATATTAGTTAAAAAAATTTTAGTACAAAATGACAATTATTAATTGTAGAGGTGATTAGTTTGAAAGTTGTAATAAGTGGTAGTTTTAGAAAGCATTTACAAGGTATTTTAAAGTTAAAAAAAGAACTTGAAGAAAGAGGAATAGAAGTAATAAAACCTAATAGGGTAAAAACGATAAAGAATATAGAAAATCCAGATTTTGTAAAGTTTGAAGGTGAAGAAAATATTCATCCATATATACTAGAAAGGGAATATTTTGATGCTATAGAAGAATGTGATGCACATATTATATATAATCAAGATTCTTATCTAGGACAAAGTGTGACTTATGAATTGGGGGTTTCTATGGGTAAAGGAGAAAAAACAAAAGTATATTCTATAGAAAGACCAAATCCCAATAAAATGATAAAACAAAATGGAACTATTGATCAAGGTGAAAAGAAAGATATAATAGAGTTTTGTGAGTTACTAGAAGATATGGAGAGACATGGTGTTTTAGGAATAGGTATAGACCAATTATATAAAGATTTTAATATAGAAAGACAAACAATTGATAAAGACGAAGAAGAAAGGTAACTTGTAATTAATGGTGATGAAATATGATAAAAATAGATAATTTTTATTTTGTTGTAGAAGACATAAAGAAGTCAATTAATTTTTATATTAAATTATTTGAAAAAGAACCTACTAATATTACTGAAAATAGATGGGCTGATTGGGAAAATGAGAATAACAAGGTGTATTTTGGTATAAATTGTAATACAAAATAGTAATTTATTTGATAACTATAAATAAAAAATGAAAGAGGATAAAAATGAATTATATAAAATTTTTAAGGCAATACGTTGGACACGAACCAATTCTAACAGCAGGGGTAGGTCTATTTGTATTTAATGAAAATAAAGAAGTTCTTATGCAACTTCGAACAGATTATAACCAATGGGGATTTCCAGGTGGAGCAATGGAACTAGGAGAAAGTTTTGAACAAACAGCAAAAAGAGAATTAAAAGAAGAAACTAGTTTAGATATAATCGAAATGAAAATGATTAAAATATTATCTGGAGAAGATACATATAGAGAATATCCTAATGGTGATAAATTATATGATATTACTGCAATTTTTGTAGTTACAAAATATACAGGAAATGTAAAAGTGAATGATATTGAGTCAAAAAAATTCGAATGGTTTGATGTTAATAATTTACCAGAAAATATGACTAATCATACTAAAAAGATATTGAATAAATTGAATAAATATAGTAATATATTAAATGATATAGTATTAGAACTATGAATAAGATTTATTGAGGTTTACATTTTTAAAATTAGAGGAGGATAGTAATATGAATAATAAATATGAATTTTTCATAGCAGGTAGGGCTAGAAATAAAGAAAATATATTAAAAATATGTGATTTATTTGATAAATATGAGATTTCTTACTATTGCTTTTTAAAAAATGAAGATAATTGGGGATATGGAAATAAAAACCAAACTCCCGAAGAAAAGCAAAGGGAATTTGAATCATTAAGTTTAAAAAGTGATATTGTTTTAAACTTATTTCATAAAGATTTGGAAGGAGAAAAAAATTCAAAAAATTTATTACTTGTTTTACCAGCTGGAAAAGCAGCGCATATCGAATCAGGAATTGCATATGGATTAGGAAAAAAATGTTATGCAATAGGTGAATATGAGGCAACAGATACTTTGTATAATATTTTTGACGAAATCTTTATTAATGAAACTGAATTAGAAGAATTTTTAAAAAAATATTCAAAAAGTTAAATTACATAAATAATTAAAGCACATTATATAAATAGAGCATTTACAAAAAAGTAGATGTTCTTTTAATTTATAGGAAAAGGAGGAATATGAAGTTCTAATAAAGGAGTGATGCATTGGTAAATGTTATTTTAAGATTTTATAAATAAATAATAATTAAAAAACCGTTACAAAATGAAAAATATATGCTATAATATATTGTAGAAATGTGAGAAAAATTCAAAAAGATAGGAAGTGAAAATTTTATGAAGAAGATACCAGAAAATATTAATAAGATTATTAGTGAATTTATTACAACAATAAATGATACTTTTGGGGATAGAGTAAAGAAAATCATTTTATATGGATCTTATGCTAGAGGTGATTTTAATACAAGTTCTGACATAGATATTATGATTTTAA
>CAMMNR010000138.1 GCA_946498265.1 uncultured Clostridium sp.
TATTTCTATATTTCGTGGTTCTATTTCTACTTTTTCACCTTTTCTTGCATATTCATATAATTTTTTTCCATTAATTTTTATTGCCGAATACATAGGAGGTATTTGTTCCTGTTTTCCTATAAATTTTTTTAATACACTTTTTATTTTTTCTTCTTTTAAATTATCTTCTTTTACTTCTTTTTCTTCTATAATTTTCCCTTCACCATCCGCTGTATCACTTTTTTTACCTAATTGTATAGTCGTTTCATATATTTTGTCATGGTTTATCAAGTATTTTGAACATAAAGTTCCTTTTCCTATTAATATTGGTAATACCCCTGTTGCCATAGGATCTAAAGTCCCTGCATGTCCTACTTTTTCATTTACAATTTTTTTAATCTTATATACAATATCATGTGAAGTTATATTTTTTTCTTTATTTATTAATATTATTCCATTCATTTTTTTCTCCTTCTTAGGGGACGTTCCTTCAATCCCGAAAATTAGGGAACATAGGGACGGACCTGTAGGGATTTTGGGGAGGGGGGTATTTTTCCCTATTTTTAGTTAATATACTATCTATTAAATTTTAAACTAAAAATAGGGAAAAATAGCCCCGTCCCCAAAATCCCTACAGGTCCGTCCCCTTGTTCCCTAATTTTCGGGATTGAAGGAACGTCCCCTATCTAAATATTTCTTTACTACTGTTATTATTTTTTCTTTTACTTGTTCTACATCTCCTTTAATTGAAGCACCAGCAGCTCTTGGATGTCCTCCGCCACCAAAAACTAAGCATATATCTGACACATTTATTTCACCTGTATTAGAACGCATAGATACTTTATATTCTTCTTCATCTTCTTTTTGTCTTATAAATATTGATATTTCTACACCTTGTATTTCTCTACCTATATTAACAATGCCTTCATGGTCTCCTTCTTCTGCCTCAACCTCTTCAAAATCTTTATTCGTTATATAAGTAAATGCAATTTTTCCATCTTCTAGTAATTCTATTCTATCTATTGCTCTTTTTGATAGTTCAAAACTCGATTTAGTTTGAGTTTGCAATGTTTTTTTACATATATCTGATATATTAACACCTTTTCTTAGCATATCTGCTGCATATTCAAAAGTATCTGCTGTTGTTGATGGATATTGTAATCCTCCTGTATCTGTTATTATTCCTGTCATTAAGCAAGTTCCAATCTCTACATCTATATCTATTTTAAAATATGAAAATATTGCTAATAAAATTTCTGCACATGCTGGAGATACAGGATTAACATAGTTTATGTCTCCATACATTGTGTTACTTCCATGATGGTCTATTACTATTGTTTTTTTAGCATTTTCGAAATATTCTGCATTATCTAATCTTTTTAAAGTTGCACAATCCAAACTAATTGCTAAATCATAATTTTTTATATCACTTTCTATTTTTATTTCTCCACATTTAGGTAAAAAAGAATACATATTAGCATATTTTGTTATTATGATATCAGTATTTTTTCCTAATTTTTCTAATGCAATTTTCATTCCTAAACTACTTCCAACCGCATCTCCATCTGGTGTTTCATGTGTTAATATAACTATACTATTTGCTTCTTTTATTTCTTCTAAAATTTCATCTAAAGTCATATATATACCTCTCTTTTTAATCTTCTTTTTTTGGCATTATCTCTTTTAAAATTTTATCTATTTTTGTTCCATATTCTATTGAATCATCTAGCTCAAATACTAATTCAGGTGTATTACGCAAATTAACTTTTCTTGCTAGTTCGCTTCTTATATATCCTGAAGATTTTTTTAAGCCTGCTAAAGTATCTTTTACATTCTTAGAGTTTAATATACTTACATATACTTTAGCATATTTTAAATCATTTGTAACTTTTACTTTAGTTACACTTATTAGACCAGTAACATTTGGATTTTTTAGTTTATAACTAATTATATTGCTGATTTCTTTTCTATATTCTTCATCTATACGTCCTAACCTTGTTTGATTTTCTGGCATAGCTTACCTCCTAACTAATCCTACAAATCTCTTTCACTTTCTTGTTGTTCTAAGGTCCGTCCCTTTAATCCCTAAAATTAGGGATTGAAGGAACGTCCCTAAATCTATCTTTTAATTTCTTCCATAATGTAAACTTCTATAATGTCTCCTTCTTTTATATCGTTATAATCTTCTATTTGAATTCCACATTCAAATCCTTTAGTAACCTCTTTTACGTCATCTTTAAATCTTTTTAATGTAGCAATTTTTCCATCATGAATTACAACATTGTCACGTATTACTCTAACACCTGCATTTCTTTCTACTTTTCCAGAAATAACAAATGCCCCAGCTATTGTTCCTACATTTGATATTCTAAATGTTTGTCTTACTTCTACATTTCCTATTACTTTTTCTTCAAATTTAGGATCTAGCATTCCTTTCATAGCTAGCTCTACATCTTCTATTGCTTGATATATTATTGAATATTGTTTAATTTCTACTTCTTCTCTTTCTGCCATTTCTTTTGCTGTGTGGTCTGGTCTTACATTAAATGCAATTATTATCGCGTTTGAAACTTTTGCAAGTGTTACATCAGATTGGTTTACTGCTCCTACTGCACTATGAATTACTTTTACTTTTACTTCTTCATTCGCCAATTTCTCTAATGATTGCTTAACAGCTTCTACAGAACCTTGTACGTCAGCCTTTACTATTAGATTTAATACTTTTAGTTCTCCTTCTTCCATTTTGCTAAATAAATTATCTAATGTTACTTTTGTTGTTGCATTTATTGATTTCTCTCTTGCTTGACGCTTTCTTCTCTCTATTAGATGTTTTGCTGTTTTTTCATCTTTTACTTCATAGAATGTATCTCCTGCTTCTGGTACATCTGTTAGTCCCATTATTTCTACTGGTGTTGATGGTCCTGCTGATTTTACTTTTTTACCTTTATCATTTACCATAGCTCTTATTCTACCTATTGAAGAACCCACTACTATTGTATCTCCAACATCTAAAGTTCCTCTTTGTACCAACATTGTTGCTATAGCACCTTTTGATTTATCTAATCTTGCTTCGATTACTGTTCCTTTTGCTTGTTTTTTAGGGTTTGCTTTTAGTTCTAATACATCTGCTTCTAATAATACCATTTCTAATAATTGGTCTATGTTTTGATGATTTCTAGCAGAAATTGGAACAAATATTGTATCTCCACCCCATTCTTCTGGTACTAATTCATATGCCATCAATTCTTGTTTTACTTTTTCTACATTTGCATCTGGTAAGTCTATTTTATTTATTGCTACTATTATTGGTATTCCTGCAGATTTTGCATGATTTATAGCTTCTATTGTTTGTGGTTTTACACCATCATTTGCAGCTACAACTAATATTGCAATATCTGTTATTTGTGCTCCTCTAGCTCTCATTGCTGTAAAAGCTTCATGTCCTGGGGTATCTAGAAATGTTATTACTCTATCACTTACTTTTACTTGATATGCACCTATTGCTTGTGTTATTCCTCCTGCTTCACCTTCTATTACATTTGTTTCTCTGATAGCATCTAATAATGAAGTTTTACCATGGTCTACATGTCCCATAACTACTATAACTGGAGGTCTTGTTTGTAATTCTTCTTCTTTATCTTCAGATTCATCAAATAATATATCTTCTTCTGTTACTGTTTCTTTTTTCTTTGCTGTTATTCCAAACTCACCTGCTATTAAAAATGCTGTATCAAAATCAATCTCTTGATTTATTGTAGCCATTATTCCATATCCTAACAATTTTTTAATTACTTCTGCTGTAGTTTTTTTCATTTCTGCGGCAAAATCTTTAACTGTAATAGTTTCTGGTATTTCTATTTCAGTTAATTGGAATATTTTTTGTTTTGTCCTCTTTTCATCATTCTTATTTGATTTTTTCTTTCCTCTTCTTCCACGTTCTGTTGTTAAGTCATAATAATCTAGCATTCCTCCATCTTGTTCTTCAAACATATTTGATAGTCTACTAGCTTGTTTTAATGATTTTAATTTTCCTTGATCAAATGATTGATTATTTCCTTTTCTACTTCTAGCTTTTTTATTTGTTCTATTTTCATCAAATTTATTATTATTTTTTTGTTTATCAATTGACTTACTATATTCTCTGATAGTTTCTTTTTCTACTTCTGCTGACATGATATTTTTTATATTCTTTTCAATTCCTTTTTCATCAAGAGGTCTTTTTGAAAATCTATCATTATTATTTCGATTATTAAATTTATTATTTTTATTCTGATTATTATAACCTTGGTTATTTCTATTCTGATTATTATTTCTATATCCTTGATTATTTTTATTTTGATTATAATTTCTATTGTTATTCATTTCTTTATGATTTTTATTATGATTTTTATTTTCAGTATTATTTTGGCTAATTTTAGAGTTATTGGCTTCATTTTTTTCTATTTTTTTATTAACTATTTCTTCTTTCTTTTCTTCTACTTTTTCAACTTTAACTTCTTCTTTTTTCTCTTCTTTGTTAATTTCTTCTACTTTTTCAGATTCTTTTTCATCTTTATTAAGACCAAATAATTCACTAACTGTCATTGGTTTATTAGTCTTATTTCTATAAACTATGTTAAAATCTTTATTTTGTTTTCTCTCTACAAAGCCTATATTATTTTCTCTTTTCTCTTTTTTCTTCTCTTCTTTCTTTTCCTCTACTTCTTCTTTAGCAATTATAACTTCTCTTCTTATAATAACAGGTGCTTTTTCTTCTTTTTTACCTTCTTTTTCTTTTTTAGTTTCTTGCTTTTTATTTTCTTTTTTCTCGCCTTTTGCTCCTTTTTTTGCTCTCATTACTTCCTCTTCAATTTTTTTAGCTTCGTCATCTTCTACTCCACTCAAATGACTTTTTGCTTCAATATTCAAATTTTTTGCTATTTCTAATATTTCTTTACTGGTTAAGTTTAGCTTTTTAGCTATTTCATGTATTTTTATCTTACCCAATAACTTCACCCCCATTA
>CAMMNR010000139.1 GCA_946498265.1 uncultured Clostridium sp.
GTTTTTTGCCATGCTTTTACAATTCTTACTTTATGTTCTGGTGTAACTCTTGCAAAAACTGAATATTTTTCTATATTTTTTTCTAATTCATTTTGTGGTATATTATCTAATTCTTGTCCTGTTATTGCTTTGTCATTTGTCCCTAGAATATTTAACTCTTTTGCTATTGCTTTTGCTGTTAATATATGGTCTCCTGTTATCATAACTGTTTTTATTCCTGCTTTTTTACATGTTTTTACAGCCTCTTTTACACCTTCCCTTGGCGGGTCTATCATTCCTATCAGACCTACAAATGTTAAATTATTTTCTATTATATCACTATCTATTTTAGATGGGAAATTATCTATATCTTTATATGCCACTGCTATTACTCTTAGGGCTTTATTTGCCATATTTAAATTATCATTTTGAACTTTATTTTTATCTATTTTTATACATTTATTTACTAATATATCTGGTGCTCCTTTGGTTATAACTCTGTATCTATTTCCTATTTTATGAATTGTTGTCATCATTTTTCTGTTAGAGTCAAATGGTATTTCACTTACTCGTGGCATTATATTATATAAGTCTTTTTTATTTTTTCCATTTTCTATAGATTTGTTTACAATTGCAACCTCTGTTGGCTCTCCTTGTACCTCTACTTTTCCGTCTTTATATGTAATCTCACAATCTGTACACATAGTTCCTAATTCTATCGTTAAATCAGGATTTTCTGATTTTATTTCTACAACTTTCATTTTGTTTTGAGTCAAAGTTCCTGTTTTATCTGAACATATTACATTACTACTTCCTAAAGTCTCTACTGCTGGTAATTTTCTTATAATACTATTTTTCTTTGCCATTTTAGTAACTCCAATTGATAATACAATTGTTACTATTGCTGGTAATCCTTCCGGTATTGCTGCAACTGCTAAACCTACAGACGTCATAAACATTTCCATTGGTTCTATCTTTTTTACTATTCCTATTATGAATATTATAAGACATATAAATAAACATACTAATCCTAATATTTTTCCTACTTGATTTAACTTTTTCTGAATTGGGGTCTCTGGTGATTCATCATTTATCATCATATTTGCAATTTGTCCAACTTTTGTGTTCATTCCAGTTTCTGTTATAACAACTTTTGCATGCCCATTTACAACAATTCCTGTCATAAATGCCATATTAACCATATCTCCTAAAGATGTTTTTTCTTTTATTATTTTATTTTCATCTTTAAGTATTGGTTCTGTTTCTCCTGTCAAACTTGACTCTTCTATTTTTAAATTAAAACTTTCTATTATTCTACAATCTGCTGGAACATAATTTCCTGCTTCTAAAATAACAATATCTCCTGGCACTAATTCCTCTGCATTTATTTCTGAAGTTTGTCCGTTTCTTATCACTTTAGCTTTTGTTGGAGTCATTTCCTTTAATGCTTCGATTGACTTTTCTGCTTTCGCTTCTTGTACAACTCCCATAATAGCATTTAATATTACAATTGCAATTATTATTATCGAATCTATGTAATCATTTTCCCCTTGTATATATGAAATTACTGCTGAAACTATTGATGCGATTATAAGAATTATAATCATAAAATCATTAAATTGTTTTATAAATTTCATAAAAATACTCTCTTTTTGCTTGTCCTTTAATCTGTTTTTACCATACTTTTCCTGCCTTTTTATAACTTCATCTTCCCTTAATCCTAATTTTTCATTTGTTTTTAGTTTTCTTAAAACTTCATCTTTAATTAACGTATGCCACATAACAATTCTCTCCTTTGTTTTTTATTTATTAAAATGTATGTCCAATATTTGTTTTTTATGACATATAGGGGGACGAGACTTTAGGGATTTTAGGGACGGGGCTTCAAATCCCTATCAAGCATTTGCATTTATATTTTTATTTTTAATAAAAATAGGGATTTGAAGCCCCGTCCCTAAAATCCCTAAAGCCTCGTCCCCAAATTCCCTACAGGAACGTCCCATAAAAGTTAACATATTATATTTTAGGAAAGGATGATTTACAATGTTTATCAATTCTTTAATTTTAGCAATTTCAAGTAGCATAGATTCTTTAGGAATTGGTATAACTTATGGAATTAAAAATACTAAAATTTCATATATGGCTAAAGTTGTTTTATTTGCAATTTCTTTTATTATTTCTATAATTTCTATATGGTTTGGAACTGTTTTAAAAAATATACTATCTGTATCTTTTACTAAGTCCATAGGTAGTTTTATACTTATTTTTATGGGGATTTTTATGTGTTTTCAAGCTATAAAAAAAGATAAAGAAAAATCACGTAAAAACTTTTCTACTGTTATTGACCATGATAATACCTCTAATCAAACTAATGAAGAAAAAATATATAGTTTTTTTATTAAATTTTTAGGAATTACAATTCAAATTATTAAAAATCCTAGTTCTTCTGATTTTGATAAATCTAATTCCATTGATGCTAAAGAATCTTTATTTCTTGGCTTGGCATTATCTTTGGATAGTTTTTGTATTGGAATCAGTTTAAGTATGTTGGATATTAGTTCTATTATTTTTCCTTTCGCTATTAGCTTGTTTCAATTGTTCTTTATGAGCTTTGGTAATTATTTGGGGCGTAAACTTAAACAGATAAGCCATTTCCCAGATAATGTTTGGTCTATCTCTTCAGGAATTTTACTTAGTATAATTGGATTTTGTAAGTTATTCGGTTAGTATTTATCATTTTAAATGATATTTTATCATTGATAATTTATTGAATTTTTTAGTTTGACATTAGAAAATATATTATATATTTAGTTTAAGATTAACCTGGGAGGTATGAATGGTGAATTTTGAATCTAAAGATTTATTTTATATTATAGGAAATAATATTAAGTATTATAGAAAGCTATATAATTTGAAAAAAGGTAAAATGACTCAAGCTAAGTTGGCTGAATTGGTAAATGTATCAACTGCTCTTATTGGTAATCTTGAGAGTGAAAATATTGAGCAAGGTATTAGTGTTTTTACTTTATGGAAAATTAGTAAAGCTTTAGATGTTCCTATTGAGAAACTTTTTGAAGATAGTTCTTCTAATACAAATATGGTTTCTTAGAATACAAAAAATGGTATTTTCATTAAATACCATTTTTTAATTTCATTGAAAGCAGTTTAGAAATACCATTTTCCTCCATAGTAACACCATAAACAGTATCTGCAACTTCCATTGTCCCTTTTCTATGTGTAATAACTAAAAACTGAGTTTCATTTGAAAACTTTTTAAGATAATCTGCATATCTATATACATTAACATCATCAAGAGCAGCTTCAATTTCGTCAAGTACACAAAATGGTGCTGGATTTATTTTTAAAATTGCAAATAACAATGCTATAGCTGTAAATGCTTTTTCTCCACCAGATAGTAAAGTCATATTTTGTAGTTTCTTTCCAGGTGGTTGTACTGTTATTTCTATTCCACATTCTAAAATATTATCTTCATCTTCTAATTTTAGACTAGCTGTTCCTCCACCAAATAATTCTTTAAATACTTCATCAAAATTTTTATTTATTATTTCAAATCTTTCTTTGAATTGCTTTTTCATTATTCCTGTCATATCTGAAATCATTTTTCTTAGTTTAGTCATTGTGTTTTCTAAATCAACTCTTTGTTCAGACATAAAATCATATCTTTCTTTCAAGTTTTTATATTCTTCAATTGAATCTATATTAACACTTCCTAATTCTTTAATGTCTGAACGTAAATTATTAACTTTTTTCTGTGTTAAAGCTATATTATCTGGCTTTTTATAATCACTTACAGAGTTTGGCGTTAACTCATATTCTTCCCACATTTTATTAATTATTGAGTTTATATCATCTTCTAATTTGTTTTTCTTAACATCTAATTTTACTATTTGTGATTTTAAATCTTCTATAACTTTAAATTTTTCTGTTATTTGTTCTTCTTGTTCATTTAGTTTTTTATTTTTTTGTATTCTAGAATTTTTTAATTCTTCAATTTTATTTCCACTTGATTTTACTTCTTCCTTTATTTTTTCTATATTTTGTTTTAGTTCTTGAATTGAATTTTCTAATTCTAGGTTATCATTATTTATTTCTTCTATTTGTACCCTTTTATTTTCTATACTTTTATTTGTGTTTTCTATATCTAAATTTATTCTTTCTTCTATTTCTTCTATAGATGCTTCACTTTCATCAAATGATGATACTGAAATTTTTAAATTTGTTATATCAAAATTTAAATCATCAATATATTTTTGATTGTCTTTATTTAGTTCTGCATATTCTTTAATTATTTTTGTTAATTTTTCTATTTCTTCATCCAGCTTTTCTATTTCTTGTTTTATTTCTTCTTTTTTATTAATTGCTTCACTTTTTTGTGTTTCAAGTGATTTATTTTCTTCTTTTAATTTATTAAGTCTTGTTTCTAATTTTGATATGTTTTCATCTATTGAAACTACTTTTTGTTTTTCAGTTGCATATGTAATGTCTATTTCTTGCAACTCTTTTTCTAAACTTGTTGCAATATCTAAAGTGTCTTCAACTGAGTTTTCATATTCCTGTTTTTCTTTTTCTAATTTTTCTATTTTTTCTTTTATGACTTTTATTTCTTTTTCTAATTTTTCTATTTCTTTTCCTCTACCTAAAATATTGACAGTTTTTTTAGAAACAGAACCTCCTGTTATAGCCCCTGATGGATTTATTAAATCTCCTTCTAATGTTACTATTCTAAAAGAATGATTATTTTGTTTAGCTATTTTTATTGCTGTATCCATATTATCTACTATAACTGTTCTACCTAAAAGATTTAATATTATTTGCTCATATTTTTTATTGAAATTGATTAAATCTGATGCGATTCCAATATATCCTTTTTCATTAGTTTTTACTTTGTCTAATTTTTTCCCTTTTACAGATGATATAGGTAAAAATGATGCTCTTCCTAATTTATTTTTTCTTAAATGTTCTACTAATTTTT
>CAMMNR010000140.1 GCA_946498265.1 uncultured Clostridium sp.
ATATAAAAAATATAAAAAATAATGAAAATAAAAAAATAGAAAAAAATAAAATAAATAATAAAAAAATAAATAAAAATAAATCAGATAAAAAAATACAAGAAAATAAAAAATATAAAATATTAAAAAAAATAAAATTAAATAAAATAATAAAAATTATAGAAAATATAAAAAGAAAAATAAATAAATTAATAGAAATAAATATAAGCGAAAAAATAATAGAAAAATATAAAAATAAAAAAATCAAAAATAATAGTATAAATAAATATAAAAATAAAAAATTAAATAAAAATATAATAGAAAAAAATAAATTAAAGAAAATAAATAAATATATTATAAAAAATGAAAAAGTAATAGTAGTATTTGGAAATAATGAAAATCTAAAAAATAAAATAATTATAGAAAATTCAAATTATTTATTTTTTAAAAAATATAAAATAATATTATTAAATTTTAATATAAAAAATAAATTCATAAAAAATAATTATAAAAAATATAATTTTCAAAATTCATATAATTTTAATAAAATCAAAAAAAATAAAATAAATATTTTTAATCAAAAAAATTATAATTCAGAAAAAATGGATAAAAATAATTTTCCAAATTTAAATTTTTTAAAAAATAAATTCGATTTTATTTTTATAAATTTAAATAATAAAATAAATAAAAATATAATAAAAATAAAAAATAATTTTAAAATAATATTTATTTTAAATAATAAAATAAATGAAATAAAAAAATTAATAAATAAAATAGATAAAATAAAAAATAATTACAATTTTAATAAAATAAATATTTTAATTATTATAAATATAATAGAAAAAAATTATATTGATAAAAATATTATTAAAGAAATAATTCAAATAAAAAATAATTTTATAAAATTAAAAATTATTAATATAAAAATAAATTAAAATATAAAAAATAATAAAACCAAGTATATAAAAAATAAAATAAAAAATGAAATATTAAAAGGAGAGATTTAGAATGGAAATAAATAATCTTAAAAAAGAAAATGAACTGGAAATAAATAATAGTTTAAATAATGAAATAAATCAAAAAAATTTTTTAGAAACAACTTTAGGAAAAACTATTAATGTGGGACTTGATATTGGAATAAGAGCTTTATTACCTGATTTTTTAGAAGATCAAATCATAAATATAAAAGATAATTTATTTGAATATGGTCTAAAAGATGGAATAAAAAAATCAATAGATGATGCAATAGATACTGGAAAAAGTATTATAGGAATTTTCACAGGGAATTTTGAAAATATAAATCAAATGCAAGAAGCCATACAATCAGGAGGGATATTAGATAATTTTTCAAATTTGTTTGATACAGTATTAAATAAATTAGAAATAAGCGGGAAAATTAATAGCACAGTTTCAAATATTTTATATAAAGGAAAAGATATTATATTAAGTAATGTAGAGAAAAATATACAACAAACCTTTAATAACCAAATAGATAGTTTTAATAATGTAGAAAATCATATCAATACATGGCAGAAAAATTTTGATAAAAAAGATTTTGAGGGAATGGAAAAAGAATATAGTACATTAAAAGAAATATCAGAAAACTTAGCACCTATAGAAAAAATAATTAATAAATTAAAAGAAATTGAAACTATACATAATTTAATAAAAAATAATGGTCAAAATTTTAACTTAAGTGAACAAGAACTAGAATTAATAAAAAAATTAAATTAGAAAAAATAAATAAAAAATTTAATAAAATAAAAAAGAAACAAATAAAAATCTGTTTCCTATTTTAAGCCTTTTAAATATTTAAAAGAACTAGTTATCAATTCATACATATAAGTTTTTAAATTAGCTGAACAAGAATTTAAAATTCTATTTATTTTTGAAACTTCATCATTATTTTCAAGTTTTCCAAATAATATATAATCAGCAGAACAACCTGTGCAAGAAATAATTTTTTTTAAAGTTTTTAAACTCAAAGAACGTTCTCCACGTTCAATTTGTCCTAAAAAGACTTCAGAGATATCAATCATTTCTGAAAATTTGTTTTGAGTTAATTCCATATTTTCTCTAATTTCTCGAATTCGTTCTCCAATTAATATATTTTCTTCCTTATTTTCAGTAGAATTAGTTTTCATAATAAAAATCCTTTCACATCATTTAAAATGAAATAATTAAAAATAATTATATAATAAAAAATAAAAACATCTAATACGCTATTAGTATGCATAAAATATATGCAACAATTCAAAATATATGTAGAATTAATAATTTTGTAAACATCTAATTCCCTAAAGTTTTAACAAATTACTTGCAAAATTTTTTGCATTTTAGTATAATACAAATGTAGAAAAAACTATAGAAAGAGGGATAAACAAATGGAAGAAACACCAGAAAGAAGAGACGGAAAAATAATAGAAAGAGATATTGAAAAAGAAATGAGAACAGCATATATTGACTATGCCATGAGTGTTATTGTTTCTCGTGCACTTCCAGATGCAAGAGATGGTTTAAAGCCAGTACATAGAAGAATACTTTATGCTATGCATGAAGATGGAATTACTTCAGATAAACCATATAGGAAGTGTGCTAATACAGTAGGATCTGTTTTAGGTAGATATCATCCACATGGAGATAGTTCCGTATATGATGCAATGGTTAGAATGGCACAAGATTTTTCAATGAGATATATGTTAATTGATGGACATGGAAATTTTGGATCTGTTGATGGAGATGGAGCAGCAGCAATGAGATATACAGAAGCAAGAATGTCTAAAATTTCTGAATATATGTTAACAGATATAGAAAAAAATACAGTTGATTTTATGCCAAACTATGATGAAAGATTACAAGAACCAACTGTATTACCAGCAAGAATTCCAGCATTACTTGCTAATGGTTCATCAGGTATTGCCGTAGGTATGGCAACAAATATACCACCACATAATCTAACAGAATTAATTAATGGAATTATAAAGATTATTGACGAAGATGAAGTTACAGATGAAGATTTAATGACTGTTATAAAAGGACCAGATTTTCCAACAGAAGGTATTATCCTAGGAATAGAAGGAATTAAAAAAGCATATAAAACAGGTAGAGGGAAAATTACATTAAGAGCAGAAACAGAAATAGAAGAAATGAGTGGCAACAAGCAAAGAATAATTGTTTCATCTTTACCATATCAAGTAAATAAAGCAAATTTAATAAAGACAATTTCTGATTTATCTAAAGAAAAGAAGATTGAAGGAATTTCAGAATGTAGAGATGAATCAGATAGAAAAGAAAAGGTAAGAGTTGTAATCGAACTAAAAAGAGATGCAAACCCACAAGTAGTATTAAATCAACTATTTAAACATACACAAATGCAAACAACATTTGGTATAATAATGCTTGCATTAGTAAATGGAGAACCAAAAATATTAACTTTAAGACAAGCACTTGACTGTTATATAGACCATAGAAAAGATGTTATTTTAAGAAGAACACAATTTGAGTTAGACAAAGCCCTAGCAAGAGCGCACATTTTAGAAGGATTAAAAATAGCATTAGATAATATTGATGAAGTAATAAACATTATTCGTTCTTCATATGATGATGCAAAAGAAAGATTAATGGAAAGATTTGGGCTTTCTGATATACAAGCACAAGCTATTTTAGATATGAGATTAAAGACTTTATCTGGATTACAACGTGAAAAAATAGAAGAAGAATACAATCAATTAATGGAATTAATAGCACACTTAAGAGATATCTTAAATAGTGAAAGATTAGTTTTTGAAATAATAAAAGAAGAATTAATAGAAATAAGAGATAAATTTGGAGATGAAAGAAAAACCAAAATAGTAGCAGCAGAAGGAGAAATAGACGTAGAAGATTTAATAAAAGAAGAACAAACTGTTGTTGCATTAACACATTTTGGTTATATTAAAAGAATGCCAATAGATACATATAAGAGCCAAAGAAGAGGTGGAAAAGGAATAACAGGAATAGCAACTAGGGAAGAAGATTTTGTAAAACAAATATTTACAGCATCTACACATGATACAATATTGTTCTTTAGTAATAAAGGTAAATTATATAAATTAAAAGGATATGAAATACCAGAAGCAGGAAGAACTGCTAAGGGAACAGCAATTGTTAATCTATTAAGTTTAGATGCAGGTGAAAAAATATCAGCTGTTATACCTATACAGAATTTTGCTGAAGGAAAATATTTATTAATGGCAACAAAAAATGGTTTAATTAAGAAAACAGCATTAAGAGAATATGATTCTTCTAGAAAAACAGGATTACAAGGAATTACACTAAAAGAAGATGACGAGTTAATAGGTGTAAGATTAACAGATGGAGAAGACAATGTAGTACTTGTTACAAGAAATGGTATGTGTATTACATTTGATGAAAAAGATGTAAGACCAATTGGTAGAGTTTCTCAAGGTGTTATAGGTATCAGAATAGATGAAGATGATGAAGTAATAGGAATGGAATCTGTAATAGCAGGAGATAAAGCAACACTTTTAGCAATTACTGAAAATGGATTTGGTAAAAGAACAGAATTAGATGAATATAGAGTACAACTAAGAGGAGGAAAAGGTGTTATTACTTATAAAATAACACAGAAGACAGGAAAATTAGTTGGAGTAAGGATTGCAACTGAAGAAGATGATGTAATGCTTATAACTGATACAGGAACAATTATAAGAATGAAAGTAAAAGAAGTTAGTGTTTTAGGAAGAGCAACACAAGGAGTAACATTAATGAGAACAACAGATGGAGGAAAAGTTGTTAGTATAGAAACTTTGACACCAGACATAAAAGAAATAGAAGAATAATAAAATTAAAATAGAAAATCTTATTTTTTAAAATAGGATTTTTTATTTATTTTTTTATAAAAAAATAAATAAAAAAATAAATAAAAAAAATAAATAAAAAAATAAATAAAAAAATAAATAAAAAAATAAATAAAAAAATAAATAAAAAAA
>CAMMNR010000141.1 GCA_946498265.1 uncultured Clostridium sp.
AATATGGAGTATCAGCAGTTGCAACAGCAGCTCCAGCAGCAGGAGCAGTTGCAGGAGCAGCAGCTGAAGAAAAAACATCATTTGATGTTGTATTAACAGAAGCAGGAGATCAAAAAATAAAAGTAATCAAAGTAGTTAGAGATGCTACAGGATTAGGATTAAAAGAAGCTAAAGACTTAGTTGATGGAGCACCTAAAACAATAAAAGAAGGAGTTTCAAAAGAAGAAGCTGAAGACTTAAAAGCTAAATTCACAGAAGTTGGAGCTGTAGTAGATCTTAAATAATAAATAATAGAAAGATACATTAAAAAATGAAATTTCTATTATATAGAAAAAAGACGTTCAAAATAAAGAAACGTCTTTTTTTACATTATATGAAATAATATGAAACTTTAAGTCACGCAATTCAAAATGGAAATAAACATTTTAATTTCAAAAGAAATTGCATTTCCTATAATGTAAAAAAATGACGTGTAAGCAAAGTTGAAAATCTGAAAAACACAGTAATAGGGCTTGTTTTTTTGCATAAAACAGTATATAATAAATACCAAATTTAGTAAGGAGATGAGACCATGAAAGTAAGCAAAGAAGAAATTTTACATATTGCTAACTTAGCAGATTTAAATTTAGAAGAAAATGAGATAGATAACTATTTAAAAAATTTAGAAGAAATATTGAATTTTGCAGATATAGTAAATAATGCACCTGTAGAAAATCTTGATATTACAATAGGAGCAAATGAAGCCAAAAATGTATTTAGAAAAGATGAAGTAGAATTATTTGAAGATAATAAATCTTTATTAGAAAATGCACCAAGTAAAGAACAAAATATGTTCAAAATACCTAAAGTAATAAATTAGTAGTAATAAAAGGACAGATCTACACAATTATATTGACATAAAAGATCTATTTACAAATATTGAATAAACAACGAATTAAGAAATGAGATTAATAGAAAATGTTTAAATATAAACTACTATATAATAAAATCAAATAATTAAGGAGGATTTCAGCATGGAAATTACTGAATTAACAGTTCACGAATTACAAGAAAAATTAAAAAGCAAAGAATTAACAATACAAGAAATAACAAATGCTTATATAAATAGAATAGAAGAAAAAGAAAAAGATGTACAAGCATTTGTAACAACACTAGCAGAAGAAGCAAAAGAACAGGCAGAAAAAATACAAAGCAAATTAGAAAATGGAGAAATAGAAGGGAATTTAGCAGGCATTCCAATAGGAATAAAAGATAACATTTGTACAAAAGGAATAAAAACAACATGTAGCTCAAAAATGTTAGAAAACTTTGTATCACCATATGATGCAACAGTAATGGAAAAAATAAATGATGAAAATATGATAGATTTAGGAAAATTAAATATGGATGAATTTGCAATGGGAGGTTCTACAGAATATTCATATTTTAAGAAAACAAAAAATCCATGGAATTTAAATAAGGTACCAGGAGGGTCATCAGGAGGAAGTGCAGCGGCTGTTGCAGCTAATATGGTACCATGGGCTCTAGGAAGTGACACAGGAGGGTCAATTAGACAACCAGCAAGCTTTTGTGGAGTTGTTGGATTAAAACCAACATATGGTTTAATATCAAGATATGGATTAGTTGCTTTTGCATCATCTTTAGACCAAATAGGACCAATAACAAAAGATGTTAAAGATGCAGCAATGCTATTAAACGTAATTGCCGGACATGATAAAAAAGATACAACATCAGTAGAATTAGAAGAAAAAGATTATACAAAATGCTTGCAAAATAATGTAAAAGATTTAAAAATAGGTGTACCAAAAGAATTTTATGGAGAAGGAATAAATGAAGAAGTAAAGAAAAATCTATATGAAGCAATTGAAAGGTATAAAAAATTAGGAGCAAAAGTTGAAGAATTTTCATTAAATGTTGCTGAATATTCATTAGCAACATATTACATAATAGCATGTGCAGAAGCTAGTTCAAACTTAGGAAGATTTGATGGAATCAGATATACATATAGAACAGGAGAATTCAAAAATTTAAAAGAATTATATAAAAAATCAAGAAGTGAAGGATTCGGCCCAGAAGTAAAAAGAAGAATAATACTTGGAACTTATGTATTATCTTCTGGATATTATGATGCATATTACAAAAAAGCACAACAAGTTCGTACATTAGTTATGAATGAATTTAATAAGGCATTTGAAAAATATGATGTTATATTAACACCAACATCACCAACAGTCGCATTTGACATAGGTTCAAAATCAAATAATCCATTAGAAATGTACTTGGCAGATATATGCACAGTTTCTGTAAATATTGCAGGACTTCCAGCAATATCTATACCATGTGGAGTAGATAAAGAAGGAATGCCAATTGGAATGCAATTAATAGGAAATAAATTCTGTGAAGAGACAATACTTAATGCAGCATATACATTTGAACAAGATTTAAAATTTAAAGAAAATAATAAACCAGAATTCAAGAAATAAAAGGGGAAAATAATGGAAATTATAAGAAAATATAAGTTAGGAGATGTTGAATTAAAAAGCAGTAGAAATAATATAATAGTATCTAGTATAATAGTAATTAGTATTATCATAATGGAAATGTGAGTAAAATATTACAAATAGAATACAAAAAAGACAATAAAATTAGATATATTGATTTATGTTATAAAAAATCAATATGGATACTAATGAATAAATGTAATATAGTACTCGAAAGTGAGACTGAAATATTAGAATTAAAAGATAAATTTAGTACAGATGAATCCTTAGAAGAAAAAGATGGATATTTTAATATAAGAACTCAAGAAGAAGAAAAAGAATTAGAGGATATGCTAAAAACGAAATTATGGGGAAATAATATAAAATATATAGAGCGTAAAAAAATTACCATTGTAATTATAATTACAGTTACTATTACTATAGGAATCATATTATGTTTTTTAATACCATATGCAATAAAATGTAATAGTTATTAAAATCAAAAGGAGGAAAATAGATGTCAAGAGAAGATTACGAAGTAGTAATGGGACTAGAAGTTCATTCTGAACTTTCTACTAAAACAAAAATATTTTGTTCATGTCCAACAAAATTTGGAGCTGCTCCAAATACGCAAGTTTGTCCAATATGTATGGCAATGCCAGGAACTTTGCCAGTACTAAATGAAAAAGTTGTAGAATATGCAGTAAAAGCAGGACTAGCAACAAATTGTGAAATATCAAGAGATAGTAAAAATGATAGAAAAAATTATTTTTATCCAGATTTACCAAAAGCTTATCAAATTTCTCAATATGATAAACCATTGTGTGAGCATGGATATGTTGAAATAAATACAAAAGAAGGAAAAAAGAAAATAAGAATAACAAGAATACATATTGAAGAAGATGCAGGAAAATTAAACCATGATGAATTTGCAGGAGGAAGCCTTGTAGATTTAAATAGAGCAGGAGTGCCATTAATAGAGATAGTTTCAGAACCAGACTTAAGAAGTACAGAGGAAGTTGAAGAATATCTAAAAAAATTAAAATCAATATTAGAATATATTGAAGTATCTGATTGTAAAATGCAAGAGGGATCATTTAGAGCTGATGTAAATGTATCAGTAAGAAAAAAAGGAGATACAAAACTAGGAACACGTACAGAGATGAAAAATATGAACTCTTTTAGAAGTATTACAAGAGCTATAGAATATGAAATAGATAGACAAATAGATGTAATCGAAGATGGAGGAAAAGTAGAACAGGAAACACTAAGATGGGATGATGTATCAGGAAAAACATTTTCTATGAGAGATAAAGAAGATGCACAAGATTATAGATACTTCCCAGACCCAGACCTAGTAGCAATAAAACTTTCAGAAGAATATATAGAGAACATCAAAAAAGGATTACCAGAGCTACCAGAAAGTAGAAAAGAAAGATATTTAAAAGAATATAATTTGTCAGAAAAAGATGCAAATATTATAACAGCATCAAAATATTTATCAGATTTATTTGAAGGTGCAATAAAAGTATGTAATAATCCAAAAGCAGTAAATAACTGGATTATATCTGACATATCAAGAATATTAAACGAAACAGAAATGGAACCAATAGAAATACCATTTGACAGTAATCAACTAGGAAAATTAGTAATTTTAATTGACAAGGGAACAATAAGTTCAAGTATAGGAAAAAAAGTGTTAGAAGAATTATTTGAGAATCCTAGAGACCCAGAAGAAATTATAAAAGAAAAAGGATGGATACAAATATCAGATGAAGGAGCAATAAGAGAAGTAGTAAAAAAAGTATTAGAAGCAAATCCAAAATCTATAGCAGATTACAAAGCTGGAAAAGACAAAGCATTAGGATTTTTAGTAGGACAAGCAATGAAAGAAACTAAAGGAAAAGCAAATCCACAAATGCTAAACAAATTATTTTTGGAAGAAATGTAGGGGACGTTCCTTCAATCCCTAAAATTCGGGAACAAAGGGACGGACCTCTTGGAAATTACCATTTTGGGGACGCGCCCAAAAAGGTAAAATGCAAGAGGTCCGTGACACTGTTCCCGAATTTTAGGGATTTAAGGCCCGTCCCTTTTTAACTCCATCTGCAACAAAAGCACAAATAACAAACTCAGTTCCAAAGACTAAGCTTAATTTAAATAAAGAAATACCTATGTAATAAATATCAGGAGAATGAAAATTTAAATTATATGTAAGAAGAATAAAAACAGAAATCAAACATAGGGCAAAGCAAAATCTCAAACCAGATTTCATTATTTTATATGTGATTTTTTCAAATCCTTTAAAATTTTCAATTAATTTCTTAAACATGATAACCTCCATTCTATTGCTTAACTCAGCACAATATCATTAACAATAAAATAGTAACTTATATAATTATGGTAACATGAATATATAGAAAAGACAATGGTTAAATAAAATTCAAAATGCCCGTTTTACATAAATAATGGGCACTTAATATTG
>CAMMNR010000142.1 GCA_946498265.1 uncultured Clostridium sp.
GATAATACGCAGTTATCTTCTAAAAGGCCTAAAGATGAGAGTAATCGTATCAATAGCAAGCTATGATAAACGGATTTCAACACTATATTTATGTTTAGAAACGATATTTGCACAAACTTTTAAACCTGACAAAATATTAATTTATTTGGACAAGAAATATGAAGCACTTCCTTTTGATACAAAGAATGTAGAAGTTCATTTTGTTCAGGAGGATTTAAAAAGTCATAATAAATACTTTTATGCTATGCAGCAATATCCACAGGATATTATCGTAACATTTGACGATGATGTTCTATATCCGCACAATATTCTTTCTAAACTAGTGAGTTCATATGAGCGCTTTCCTAATGCTGTCTCAGCAGGAAGAGCTCATCAAATATGTTTTGATAGTACAGGGAATATTATGTCTTATAATGATTGGATGCGCGAGGCAACTATATATAATCAGCCACGATTTGATTTAATGGCAAATGGGGTCGGAGGAGTACTGTATCCTCCTAACTGTATGTCCGAATCTCTCTTTGATAAGAATATGATTAAAAAATTGTGCTTATATGGCGATGACATATGGCTCAAAGCAATGCAGCTCATTAAAGGAACACCAGTAGTACTTATTAAACAGCCACACCAGCATCCACCTATTATTGCAGGCACACAGGAAAACGGTCTGTATAAAGTCAACAAACTAGAATGCAGAAACGATACCTATATAAAAAGTGTTTTTGGAAAGTTCGGATTAACGAAAGAGAGGATATTATTATGATTAAAGTTAGTATAATTATTCCTGCTCATAATACAGCAGAATACTTAAAAAAATGTTTAGACTCAATGATAAATCAGACTATCAAAGATATAGAGATTATTGTTGTAGATGACGCCTCTGAACCTCCCATAAAACCTACAATTTATGAAGAATATAAAGAATATGACAATATCATTTTCTTGAGAAATGATATTGCTTTACGTCCTGGAGGTGCGAGAAACAGAGGATTAGATATTGCACGTGGACAATATGTTAGTTTTTGCGATAGTGATGACTGGGTTGATTTGAATTTGTATGAAAATGTAGTAAAGTATATGGATTCTTCAAATGCCGATATCGGTATGGTTTCCATGAAGAGGAATGCCGATCACCTAAAAAATCATATTTATAAGTGCAAATACGAACAACTATATACTTTATCCTCTGCTACAGCAATACATATATTATCCGGAAATTATGATATGGGAATAAATATTGTTCCAGCATGTATTAACAAAATATATCGACGTAATTTTATTGAAAAAATCAATGCACGTTTTGAGGAAGACATATATTTTCAAGGTATATTATACTCTATACTTACATTTTTATCTGCCAAAAAAATCATTTGTGTTCCTCATGTTACATATCATCATTATTTACGAATAAAATCAATTACTCAGTCTTTTGACCGGAAACATATTCAAGACTTTAAAGAGTGTTTTAAACGGATGAAGCTGTATTTTGAGAAAGCGGGTGTATTTGAAAAATATGCCTCTGATTACTATAGGATATTGGAAATATATTTAAATGTTCTGGTAAGTGAACTTTTTGAATATGTTTATGATGAAGAAATCCAGAAAAAATTTATACAGGAAATACTAAAAGCGATGAGAGAAGTAGTCAACTTCGACGATTATATTAAATATATAACCGCCGAAAAACTACGCCAACATATTCAGCCACATATAAAAAATACATTTGATGTATTATATTAATTACCAAATACTGTTTGGATCAATGTAATAGGTATTATTATCCATTTCATAATTAAACAGAAATCTTATTCTACTGGAAGAAAATTTCCTTTCTTCCAGTATTTTTTTATTATGGTTCAGTAATGTTTTATACTTCTTATAATCTATAAAAATATCGGAAGCCTTATCTAATAGGTTCAGGGCAATTTCAAAATTTCCATTCAATGCTTCATAGAGCGCAAGAGTTTCATAGTAAAATGCTCTATTTCGGTTTCTTGCTTCATAGGGGAAAATAGTATCTCGAAACAAATACCTGTTCCCATTTGCTATATCACCAATACTATACAAATATGCAGCTATTGCATAAAGTTTTTTTCTATAATTTCCATATTGATTTTTCTTCATCTGTTCATGAAAATTAACCATCGGCTCAAAATAGAAAATTTCGTTCTTCCAGACAAGCATATAAAAATTGTAAAAAAACATACACCATAAATAATGCTTATCCTCCTTACCATATTGTTGTAAAATCTTTTGACCGGTTTTATACAACATTTTAGTACACAATTCAATATTATCTGAGCATAGAACCAAAGCATAACGAGCAGAAAAGCTTAATGCACGATATGAAAAACCATAAGTATACATATCATTTGTTCGTTCATAAAACAAAGTATCATCTATACTTTCTCCAATCTCTCGTTTGATTAATGTGTCCAAAACAAGAAAATCATGATAATTAACATAGTTTTTAACGTTATTATCATTTTTAAGCAAACGATTTATTTTCAAAATTATAGTATCTGCTTCACTTTTCTTCTGCAGTACCTGGTTGTATTCCATATTATCGTAATCTATAACACCAAGTTCCCATAAACATTGTAAGGATAAGTGCAACAATTCTAAATTATAAGAGTTTTGTCCGGCTTCTTTAATAGTGGTAAAAGCCTTTTTATACTCATATGGTTCTCCATTTTGATGTTTACTATATACATAAAAATAATATAGGCTATAGTATTCTTCTTTTTTTAGTAAATTCTTTAATACTTTACGTCTATCTCCTAGAAATATACTTTCTAAGATAAATATTACATTATAGTATTGTTTGCAATAAAACAATTTTGAAACTTTCCCAATAGATTCTTGTATCTCCTTTTTTTCAAGAGATGTCAGTAGTTTTATTCTTATATCTTCCGGACTGTTAGGAATATAATTAAAGTTTTGGAAATTAGGCAAATAATGTTTTCTATAACATGAGCGATATAATATATTTGTAGGGACAAGCTCTCCATTTGAATTATATTTCAATAAATTATTTACTATTAAATTTTCTATTTGTGCCGGACTACAAAATAATTCATGGATATTAACTGGAGAACATGACCAATAGACTCTGTCTAAAATATTTCGAAAATATTCATCCTGCAATATACTATTTTTAAATTTATTGTGTATATATTGTTCCGAAAAATCGCTTATCCAGAAAAAACGAAGCGCAACTAGTAGCTCCTGAAAAGTGTTAATTGTTTTATTTTCAGCCGTAATATATTCATAAAATAAGAGTAAATTGGCAGCATTCATTTCATATGAATCTAGCAAACTTAGATCATATTTACCATCAAGAGATATCTGACAGCAGTCCAAAATATCCCTACTATCGATGTCTAGTTTCAATTGAGTCACAACACATCGTTCTATTAAATATTGATATGGTGTTCTGTTAAAATATGGGGGTTGCCCGCATAATACTAAAAAAACAGGTAATCCTTTTTCATATACTTCTACAATTATTTTAGATACTAAAAGAGAACTCTTATATTCTAACAAATGCATATTATCCAGTATTATCATTCTGTCATTGATAGATATTTTATTAGGAAGAAGTTCGGGGGTATTAACCAAACATGATATACAAGAAAGAATATTTTCATTATCATCTTTATATTTGATAAGATCACTCATTAATCGCTGAATATCGGAGTTATCAATACTTTTAATATAATCTAGGTCAATCGTGTCAGGTGCTAAATATGGAAATAAAATATATATAAGTAAGTTTATCAATAATTTAGCATTCCCTTTTCCCGTTTCCGTAAATTCACAATAAAAAGCTTTCTGGTAAGTTTGCCTATATTCTCCTAAAAACTTTTCAAGTAACATAGACTTTCCCATGGCAGATTCCCCATTAATCGATACAATAATAGGTAAATGTTGATGAATATAAAGAGTATATTTTTTCTTCAATATTTCTAATATGTTTTTTTGAGATGGTAGGTCGAGCACCGAATTTTTCCTTCGGATTACAGGAATATGACGGTAAGAATATATAGAAGTATTCCCAATTTTAAATTCAGGCATGGGTATCTTTTTGCCAGATGATCGCTTATAACCATAATTTTCTTTTATCATAAAGGCAAAATTAAGAGTATTTTCTCCTTCATGAATAGGAATATTTTTGACTTTTGATAAAAAACGAATACCCTTAAGATTTCCTGCTGTCTGTATAGAAATTTGCATACTCTTCCGTGAAACAACACCAAAATAAGCAACATATTGTTCCCCAACAACCAATTCTCTAACCGGTTCAATAAAAGCTAAATACTGAGCTAAGGGCCTATAATATACGATTTCTTGCGAAACAATATAGTTATCTACTAAAGTAGGAATGTTTTCACGGCAAGCACTAAAAAAGCTCTTGTAAATTTCTGGTGATTGTAAAAGCCAATACTCTAATGAATACTTTGTATAGAATTCAACCTCTGTACAACAAGCTGTATATTTTAATGCTTCTGTTATATCAGACATAGTTTTCGTATCAATTATAATATTTGTAACAAAAACGACTTTATCAACATTTCCTTCTAAAATTGCACTTACAACTGTAGCATCTATGCGATATCGGCTTAATCTTTCAAAAGATTGTGAATATTTGGCCTCCATCCACCAATAGGTAGGCGTATTTTTATATGATTGATAGCCCATAATAACTGCTACTCCGTCTTTGTTCCCGTCACGAGTTGATGATGTCTGAGTCCAGTTAATATTTACATATACATCGTTTAAAAATTGTACAGCTAGTTTTTCAAATCCTTGAAAACCATCGATGATATTTTCCCAATTAATATTATTATTCATTAGACAAATAACCTTACATTTTATAGGATAACTGCGTATTATC
>CAMMNR010000143.1 GCA_946498265.1 uncultured Clostridium sp.
ATTTCTTAATGCACTATTTTTATGTGAATCGTGCATTTAACTTTTTATTTAACTTGCAAAAAACTACTCCCAATTAATCTATTATTAGAAGTAGTTTTGTTTTATTTAAAATTAAGATTGATGTTATAGGAAAATCTTTGATTTTTCTATAACACAATAGATAGAAAAAATCTTATTCACCGGTGACAGGTAGTTTTTTTACTGTTAATTCTTGTTGCTTTTTTTCAACTGTTGGTTTTTCTTCTTTATTGTTATTAACTGTTACTGTCACTTCTTCATTCAAACCTATATTAACTGCTATTAGTTCATCATAAACTTCATAACCATCAATTGTTTTAGTCTCTTTTATAAAATATTTTTGAGGAATTAAGTTTTCTATTATTATTTCTCCATTTTCATTTGTTTTTAATCCAGAATATATTGTTTCTTCATTTTCATTTAGTAATTCAAATTCAACATCTTTTAATCTTGCTCCTGTTTGAGAATCTTGCTTTATTATTTTAATTTTTGTTTGATTTTTTTCATATTCTTCATTTATATATCCTGTTCCATCTTCATATGTAGCTGCTGTTAAAGCATAATCTTGAAGGCTAGCATCTGGAGCTTTTCCATATAATATTGGTTTTGTTGCAATCTCTGCTTCTACATTTATTTTTATTTCTTTATTATCTGTCATCTCTTTTATTGGGATTAATATTTTAAAATTCTCATCAGGATTAAAAGTATTTTTTTCATTATTACTTTCATCTGTTACCTTTATTCCACCTAATTCTGTTCCATTTTTGTTTTCTATATTTATTTTATAATCTTTTATTTGTCCTTCTTTTAATATAGAAAATGTTTTTGAAACATAGTTTTTATTAATACTATCTTGTTCCCATTTTTCTGAAATTCTATTTATAGTTATTGTATTTGAGATTTTATTTTCAGTAGAATTTTGGGCGTTTGCTAAAATATTTTTTAATGCATTTAGTGTTCTATTTCCCGCTTCTCCTATTGGAGAATAATCAGCTGGATTATTTCCATGTATATAACAATATATTGCTTGTTTTGTTGCTGTAAAAGCTTCTTCTTTATTAGCAACTCCTAATTGTTCTATACTTTTATATGGATATCCATTTATTATTATTTTCCATAACCCAACATCATTTATCATTTCTTGAATAGAAACTGTATATGGATTATCATTTTCTGCTCCTACCTTTGTTTTATCCATACAATATGCAGGATAGCTAATTCCATCATTTTGATATTCAATATAACTTACTATTACATCTATTCCTTTGTATTTCAGTAAATTTCCACAATTTCCTGTTGAATATAAATATGCTGAATTTATATTGCTATTTGCAAATGTTAAATTCATAAAACTCAATAAAAATAATAACATTATAACTAGTAATATTGTTGCAATATGTACAACTCTTTTGTTTTTTATCAACTATCATACCTTCTTTCTTTAATTTGTTGTTTCTTCGATTCCTTGTATACATCTCCTATATTCTGGTTCATTTTCTACACAGGTTATAAGAGTTATTGTATTTTCTTCTGTGTTTTCTAACATAGTCCAATCTGTATCTTTTATGATCTCATGTTTTTCTACTATATATACTTTACTAAAATCTTTGTAATTATATATAATTTTATCTCCTTGTTTTAGTTTTTTTAAATTTTCAAAATAATTATTTTTATATCCACGATTATGTGCAGCTAGTCCAATATTTCCTAATGATTTGGAAGTTTCTTCAAAATGGCCAATATAATCATCCATTATTTCTTTTGTTGTTCCTTCTTCTATGTTAGCTTTTAAATTTATGCTTGGGATTTCAAGGTACCAAAAATTACTAACATTTTCATTAATGTTATCTTCATTTTCTACACTATTTGTATTATTAATGTTTAAATTTTTATCATTTGTATTATTGTTATTATTAAATTGAATATCAGAATTTAAACTTTGATTAGTAAAATTATTCTCTACTATAAAACTTGTATTAAATAACCTATTTTTAAAATAAAAATCTATCTGACTTATAAAAAAATTTAAAAGAATAAATATAATAATTGTGAATATTAAACAAATAATATTTATAAATCGTGAGGTATAAATAAATTTATTTATAATTTGTATTATCCCCTCCTTTTATTTATCAAATTTTAAAATCTTTTATTTTATGAGTCGACTCTTTATGTCTATATTATAATACAGTTTTTTCCACTTGTAAAGAACTTTTCATCGCAAAATTCGACATTTACCATTTTGGGGACGCGTCCAAAAAGGGAATTTTTATTTTTTTCTCAATTCATATTTTACTGTTTTTTCCATATTTTCAGTACTTTTTTCATCTTGATATTTTATACTTTTTTCATCTTGATATTTTATACTTTTTTCTTCTAATAGTTTAAAATTACAAGCTATTGTTTTAAGAAAATTTTTTTTATGCTTTGTTACAGCTATATACATTTTATTAGCTCTTTTAAATATTTCTTTCTTATTTGAATTTATATATCTATATTCTGCTGATATTAAATCTTTATACTTTTTGTCTTGCTTATCATATTCTAATACTGATATTACATTTATCCTGTTAGGAACTGGTATCATAGCTGAAAATTTAATGATTGATAATGGATGATTTTTTCTATCATATACAAAGAAAAAACTTGGATTACTTTTGTATTTTTTATAATGTTCTTTATATGAATATAATGGTACAAAATATTCATAATTTTCTATTCTCAATACAATTCCTATATATGGTCTACTATGTCCTATTTCATCTTTATTATAACTTATATGGCTCTCAAATTTACTTAAATATTTAATATAATCTTTATCAATTGTATAAAATAATAATTCTTCCATTTTTCCTCTTTTCTCTATAAAATATAAGGAGTACACTTTTTCAAATGTACCCCCATAATTTAAAACTGCTTATTTATAAGGTTTAAGCATTACCTAATTTCAAATCAGTTCATTTCTTAGGCTTGAACTTTACCTAATTTAAAATCGTTCTTTCTAGGTTTGAACTTCCTATTAGTAATCAATAGATTACTCTTTTAGTATATTAATTATACTATATTTTTATTCATTATGTCAATAATTTTTAAAAGTTTATCAATAAAAAAATTATTTCTCCTGAACTATTTGACATTATGATTTTTTTGTAGACGCGTCCCAAAAATGACAAACACTATAGTCTAATTCAAAATAGAATTCTACTCCATTTTCTTTGTTTACTACTCCATAATTATTTTCATAATTGTTCATTATTGCTTTTACAAATGATAGCCCTATACCTGTTCCTCCATCATTTCTGTTTCTTGATTCGTCTATTTTATAAAATCTGTTCCAAATTTTATTCATATACTCTTCTTTTATGTTTTTTCCTGTGTTGAATACCTTTATTTTTACTTTATTTTTTTCATAGTTTATTTCGTTTTCTACTTTTATGTATTTTTCTCCATTTACTTCTTCTACATGTTTAATTGCATTTGTTATATAATTTGTTATAACTTGTTCTATATAGAAATCATCTGCTACTACATTTATTTCTTCATCATCTTTAAATTGAACTTTTACATTTTTTTCTTCTATCATTACTTGACTTTTTCTAATAACTTCTTTTTCAACTTCTACTATATTAAATTCTTTGTCATTAAATTCTCTTTTTCCATATTCTAATTTCATTAATTCTAATAGTTGTTTTACTAACTTATCCATTTTGTTTGTTTCATCTAGTATTACTTCAGCATAGAATTTTCTACTTTCATCATCAGTGTTTACATTTTCTAGTAGTCCTTCACTATATCCTTGTATTAGTGCTATTGGTGTTTTTAATTCATGTGATACATCTGATATAAAACTTTTCCTCATTTCATCTATTTTTGATTTTTCTTCTATATCTTTTTCTAGCTCTATATTTGTATTTCTTAATTGCTTAATTGTGCTTTCTAATTTATCTGACATAAGATTGATGCTTTTTCCTAAGTTGTTTATTTCATCATCTGCATCTGTTATTCTATATTTATGACTAAAATCTAAATTTGCCATTTTTTTAGCTATTTTATTTAGCTCTAATATTGGATCTGCAAATTTTCTTGATACAAATGATACCATTATTGCTGCTATTAGTATTGCAATTCCTGCCATTAAGTATAGAAAATTATTAGATATTTTTACACTTTCTTCTATTGCTGTTATTGGTATTCTTACATATAATTGATAATTATTGTCTAGTATTCCTGATAATAATATATATGTAATTTGAGTTTTTGTGTCTTTCATTTTTTTAATAGTATATTTTGGTGTTTCAACTATGGTTTGTGCTGAGTCTGTATTAAATCTGTTTGTCATTTCATTCATTTGTCCTAATGTGGACAAGAAATCTTTATTTGATGTGTAAATACTAACATTTTGATCGTCTTTAATTAAAATATCAAAATTATTTTTTATTGCTATTTTTTCTAACTCACTTTGAATATCTACATTTTCTAAATTGTTATAATAATCTTCTACTTTATCATATACTTCTTTTAAAGCCGTAGTTTTGCTAAATACAAAAAACTGTCCAAATACTACATTATTTACTATTATCAAAAAAGCTATAATTAGCATTATTACACATGTTAATGTTAGAAATAGCTTTACTTTAACTGACTTTAATTTTTCCTTTATCTTTCCCATCTTTTCATTTCCTTTTATAATATATTAGCATTTTTTAACCTATTTTACCTCAAATTTATATCCTACACCTCTCATAGTCTGTATATATTTACCTTTTTTCCCTAGTTTATGTCTTATTTTCTTAATATGGCTATCTATTGTTCTTGAATCTCCATAATAATCATAATTCCATACATTATTTAATAT
>CAMMNR010000144.1 GCA_946498265.1 uncultured Clostridium sp.
CTATAGCGGAATACCTTGTGAAAAAATAGCCATTATTTTATTGAGCGCTTACGATGAATTTATGGCTCAAGGGTTAAAATTATATACTAACGGAAGTGATTCTCATTTAGTAGTAATAGATTTGAGAGAATCTTCTCTTTCAGGAAAAGAGGTCGAAGATTTGTTATTAAGGCAACATATATTAGTTAATCGAAATCAACTACCCAATGATAAAAGGAAAGCAAATATAACATCTGGAATACGGCTTGGAATTTTAACATTAGCTACTCTTAATTTTTCAAACGATGACTGTAACCAGCTAGCCGAATTAATTGCTTCTACAATAAAGCAGAGACGTATCATTAACACCACATTTGCAAAAGACATTATAAAACCGTATAAAGTAATTGATTAAGTTTCAAAAAATAAGTTCGGCAAGAGTAATCATAACTTACCGAACTTATTACTTTTAATATCTCCAATGTGGAGAAATACCTAGCATAAAATTTTCTATATTTTGATGCTTTATTATCAGACCGTAAAGATTAATATCTCCAGGGTAGGAATCTTGCAAACTATTCAAGTCAGAAATACCATCATGTCGTAGAATATATAAATTGTATATACATAACAGTTTAATCCAAGGATCGGGTAAATCCTCTGCTTCGGAACATAAATTTAAGAGTTCCTCACGAATATATACTATAGTCTGCTTGTTTAACAAATATTTACAAATTAAAATATTACACTTTACCTTGATTATATCAAAGGTAAGACTGGACGGTATTATCATTTGAGCGCATTCAAAATATTCCAATGCGAGTTTAGGATTGTTTTCACATACATAACTTACGCCAATATTAATTATTGATTGATATTCTTCATTAGACTTTAATTGATGCATTATCGTTTTGGCTTGATTAAAATATTTTCTGGCTATAGCTATATGTTCGCTATTATAACTGGTATAAAGATATAGTATTCCGATATTATTTAGGCATGTGGATTCTACAAATTTGTTGTTCAAACTTTGAAAATACTCCAATGCTTGCTGCAAATTAGCCACTGCTTTGTCAAACTCAAAAAGATGGCCAGAATTTCTCAGTATGATATAATAATATTCAATATCAGAATACTGATTTGGATTGCTAATTAATGATAAAATGTTTTCTTTGACTTCACAATCCCGTCGTAAATGTTGCAAGGCATTTAAATATATACTCCAGCTCTCATAATTATTTAACCTATTTTTTAGGACATCTATAGCTTCTTGATAATGATATGACTGTAAAAGAAACTTTGCTCTATAAAGTTCCATATTATAAAAGCATGATAACTGATTGCTAATTGCTAATCCTTCAGAAAAACAACTAGTTTTTTGGAACGAATCCAAAATTTGAATAATTGAACAGATTGGAAATAGTAACGCTATTTTATCCCCATCTTTTATATTATGTGATAAATCTCTATATAATTGGCAAATTTGAAAATATCTGAATTTCGAGTAAAGTATATTAATATATTTTTCTAATACCCCTAAATGCTTTAAAAAATTGAATTGTTTTTCGAATTCCATGAGTCCGTTAACACAAAAAACAAAGTCACTATCATCAATCGGTTCATATAGTATATCTGCAAATACCTTTTCGCATGAATGTATCAATTCTGTAAAACGTTCTTCCTCTTCAGCATACTCTAAATTTTGTCTGCTGGCTTGAGATATTTTTTCATGTTCAACTCTTAAAGTGTCGTTTTCTCCGATAAGTATATATTTCATTTTACATAAATTTGAAATACTTTGACATAACTGCCTTTCAGTACAACCATGATTATACTTTACAATTCTTTTAATAAATGACAATTTTATACCTTCGGGAAACAAAGCAGCTAAATCTATAATATCTTTTTTTATTTCATCCAGTGCTTTTACACCTTGCAAAGTAGGTGTATCATTAATATAGTCTATACCATTTTGGTTAATTTGAAATATAAGTTCATCAATTTCTCTCATATTTCCATATTGTACTAAAGTATATAAATATTCCAGACGTTCTTTTACTGCATAATATTGTTTTTGATTCAGATTTTGACTACAAATCGCCTCAAACATATCTAATGAAATATTTTCAATGCGAAGTACCAAAGCATTATTGTCAATTATATATTTTTCAATTAATCTTTTAGTAATAATCATATCAGGTTTAAGCGTATAAGAGGTGAACAAAAGCATATGCCCCTCAAATTGCCTAAATATTTCATAGAATTCGTTTATGAGTTCTTCAGGTATATATTGAATATTATCTATAAATACGATGAGGCCAGTAGTCGTACTTAAATAATTTAAATATTCACTAAAAAGATATTGATTTGTATGATAATCTTTTATTGAATTGTCTCCATTTGTATTTAATAATTTGTATATTAATGGACCTACTGTAGGTAATAACGATAATGAAGCTATTAATGTTTTTTTGGCATTATTTTTAACTTCCTCTTTATATGAACTCTTCTCTAAAAAACTTAAAAAAGTATTATTCTCAGTAACATATGTCTGGTTAATGTCATTAGAATTACTTTTCTGTAACAATTTATATAATAATAAATTGTAGAAAAGCTCTTTAGTGCAATCCTCTGATAGTTGAGAGGCATCATAATGCAATATAGTATAATGACTATAATAATCACCTTCATGTAAAAGTTTGATTGATGATGTTATAATTTCTGTTTTACCAGTTCCGGAAAAACCAAACACAGAAATATGCGCCATACTATTATGATCAGCCACATAGGTGAGGATGTCATTTTCCTCAATTCTCTCGAAATGTTTTAAATTGCTTGTATTAATCTTTGACATTATACGAATCCTCCCTGTCAACTACAGATAGCATATCATGATATAATTGTTTTATGGTATATGAAAGTTCAGATGGACGCCAACCCAAATCTAACCTTTCCTGAATACGTTTTGCAGAAGCAATTGCACTTTTGATATCGAAAATACTATCAAAAACAACACCATCCTTATCATAAATGGTTGGAATAGCATTTCGAAAATCTATAATATAAGAAGGTATTTCTAATATTGTTGTTGCTGCCCCTTTTTTTATCAGATATGCTAAAGTCCAATGGGTATTGTCTGCCCATACTCTTTCATCACGACTAATAACAAAACGTATGGCACGTTTACATATAGATTTACTCATATTCTGTATACGATAAAAATCATCTTTAAGTTTTATATTTCTATGAGTACCTATAATAATATTGGAATACCCTACTTTTTGATAATATTTAACGAATTTTTTTGTATTATCTTTATACTCGACAATATGTTTTGATTCAATATCTTCTATCTTTTTAGTCAGGTAATTTGTAATTTGCAAAGGAGGTTTTCCAGATTCGAAATCTACATATTGAAAACTATGAATATTTTCACCCGTAATTGCCATAACCATGCACCTTCTGTTTGTATGATAATTCACTAAATCTATATTTTACTAAAAATATTATAAAAAAGGAAGTTGAACAGATTGAGAAACTTATACTTTTCTATAAAGGTTGGATAATAAGGTATTATCTTGATTGGCAGCGTGTGATTGATTTGAAAATGTGGTACACTACCGAAAAAAGGTGTGGAGGACAGAAGTATGTGTTACAAGGAGCAGGTGAAAAAATATCTTGAATATTGTGAATTTAGGAAAGAATTAGACTGGAATACGTTGAAGGCATATAGAATTGATTTAAAACAGTTCTTTGAGTATGTACAAGAAGATATGCCGAAAAAGGGCAAAATAGAGGAGTATATAACAGAGTTACATAAGAAATACAAACAAAAAACTATAAAGCGTAAAATCGCATCAATCAAAGCATACTATAATTATTTGGAAGAGTGTGAAATCATTGAAGACAGTCCTTTTAGGAAAATTAAAGTGAAATTTAAGGAAACGAAGGTACTTCCCAGGATTGTACCCAGGGAAGAGATTGAGCAGCTCTTGAATTATATGTATTCGCTCGGGAGCAGAGACAATAATAAGCAAGAAAAATACTGGCTAAGAGATGTAGCAGTAATAGAGACTCTATTTGCTACTGGCGCTAGAGTAAGTGAGGTATCCAATATTAGAGTCGATAGTGTGAACTTAAATACGGGTCTTATAAGAATTATGGGGAAAGGTGGCAAGGAAAGATATATACAAATCGCTTCAGCGGATATTTTGGATGTTCTTAAGAGGTATTATGATCAGAATGCATCTGAGATTAAAAAGAGTGGTTTCTTCTTTGTGAATAGTAGAGGTTCCCGATATACAGAGCAATCAATAAGATTGATGTTAAAAAAATATACAAAATTGGCAGGTATTGATAGAAACATAACACCTCATATGTTTCGACATTCGTTTGCAACTTACTTAATTGAGGAAGGAGTAGATATTAGCTGCGTACAGCAGATACTAGGACATAGTTCAATTAAAACCACACAAATATATATACATATTGCTGCAAAAAAACAGGCTGAAATATTGAGAGAACTACATCCTAGGAATCGTATGAATATACTGATAGCAGCATAATTCACTGAATTTAGCACATTGCAGTTCAAAAGTAGCCGGCACTGAAAGTGGTGGCTTTCTTGGCGTATAAAAAAGTCCGATAAATACTGTGACATATAACGGTATAGCGGTTGAATTATGGTATAAAATATATAGACTTGAGAAAAGTTAATGCGTGTGGTATTATTTATTTGTGGTGGAAGATTCTTGGACTTAAATTTTAAATGACAAGGATCTTTTTATGTTTATATATTTTGGATGTACTATTGAAAACATAGTATATAGATAATATCTAATTATCCAATTAAAACTAGGTTTAAATAAGGAAACAAAAATGGC
>CAMMNR010000145.1 GCA_946498265.1 uncultured Clostridium sp.
AAGAATTAAGAGAAAAAACAGGTGCAGGAATGATGGACTGCAAAAAAGTTTTAACTGAAACAGATGGAGATATGGAAAAAGCAATAGAATTATTACGTGAAAGAGGAATTGCAAAAGCAGCTAAAAAATCAGGAAGAGTTGCGGCAGAAGGATTAGTAGAAGCATATGTTTCAGAAGATGGAAAAATAGGAGCAGTTGTAGAAGTAAATGCAGAAACAGACTTCGTAGCAAAAAATGAAGAATTCAGAACATTTGTAATGAATGTAGCAAAACAAGTAGTAGAAAAAAATCCAAAAGATGTTGAAGAATTATTAGCACAAGATTCAATAGAAGAACCAGGAAAAACAGTAAATGAAGTATTAGTAGGAAAAATAGCAACAATTGGTGAAAATATGTCAGTAAGAAGATTTGCTAGATTTGAATCAGAAGGATTAGTAGAAAAATACATCCATGGAGACGGAAAAATAGCAGTATTAGTAAATATGTCAAAAGGAGACAAAGAAGTAGCAAAAGACATTTGTATGCAAATAGCAGCAGCAAGACCAGAATATTTAAATGAACAATCAGTACCAGCAGAAAGATTAGAAAAAGAAAAAGAAATATTAAAAGCACAAACAATGAATGAAGGAAAACCAGAAGCTATAGCAGAAAAAATAGTACAAGGAAGAATAGGAAAATTTTTCTCAGAAGTATGCTTAGTAGACCAAGCATTTGTAAAAAATCCAGATATGAAAATATCACAATTATTAAAAGAAAAAGACGCAGAAGTAGTAGAATTCGCAAGATTTGAAAAAGGTGAAGGAATAGAGAAAAAAGAAGAAAACTTCGCCGAAGAAGTTATGAAACAATTAAAATAATGCTTAATAAGGGACGGTTCTTAATATGCATTTTTGCATAATTAGGGACGGTCTTTTTTGTGGTATAAGAAAAATTGCTTTTTCCTATGTCACAAAAAACAACATCCAACAGGAAAACGACTTTACTGTTAAAATATAAACATAATAAGTTTAATAATGAAAGTTATGATAATATTTAAATAGCCATAAAAAAATGTAATGAAAATGTAATAATCGATAAAAAGCTACAGAAACATAGGTTATAATACAAGTAAAATAATATGTTGCAATTGCAACAGTAATAAAAATTTGTTGATATATAATCAATATAATTAATATACAATTATATAAAATAAATCAATATAATTGAGAAACAGGGGGAATTGCTATGTTGAATGTAGTAAAATTTAGTAAAAAAACAAATACTCTTGATTTTGCTCTAATGGTTGATTCGGCTGATAAACTAGAGCGTCAAGAATATGATGAAAGCAAAATTGTAGATGCACTAGTTAAGGAAGCAAATTGTGAAGAAAAATTGGCGAAAGAGGTAGCAAAGTCTGTAACTGAAAAATTACAAAAGACAGAAATACAAACAGTTGATACATCATTAATTCGTTCATTAGTCAATAATGAATTATTTGAAAGAGGTCTTAATAAAGTTTTAAAATCAAATTCAGAAGTAAATATCCCATTTTATAATATTACTGAGATAATCGAACATGCAAATAAGGAAAATGGAAATACAGCACATAATCCTGAATCAATAAATTTAACATTAGCAGAAAGAATTTTAAAAGAATATGCATTAAGAGAAATATTACCACCAGATATAGCAGAAGCTCATCTAAGTGGAGAAATACATATACATGATTTAGGTATGATTGACCGTTTTTATTGCTCAGGACATTCACCAGAATATATAAAGAAAAATGGAATAAAAAATATCCCAACAATACCATCTAATTCTAAACCAGCAAATAGTGCAAATGTACTTGCAAGACATATATGTTCAATAACTCAATTTTTACAAAGTCAATTTGCAGGGGCAATTGGATGGGAAGCCTTAAATGTATTTTTTGCTCCTTTATTAACAAATATGACATATAAAGAAATAAAGCAATTGGCACAAACGCTCATATTTGATTTATCGCAACTTGCAGGAGCAAGAGGTGGACAAGTAGCATTTACTGATTTTAATGTTTATTTATCAATTCCAGAACATTACAAAAAAGTATTAGCAATGGGAGCAAGAGGAAAATATATGGTAAAGGACTACCTAGAAAAGATATATTATTTTGATACACAAGAAGAAGCTAAAAAATTTGCTGAGGAAAATGAATATCATTTATTAACATATCAAGATTTTAGTAAAGAAGCAGCACAATTCACAAAAGCCATATTAGAAGTAGTAGGAGAAGGAGACGCAGATGGAATGCCATTTGCATTCCCAAAAATTAATTTACATATAAATCAAGAATCTTTTACAGACCCTGTGGCAAAGCAATTATTAATGTTAGCATGTGAAGCATCAAGTAAATCAGGATGTCCATATTTTATATTTGATAGAAATGCTTTTTCTGTATCACAATGTTGTCGATTAAAAATAGACTTCACTGAAGAAGATAAAAAATTAATAGATACTCCAGAAGAACTTAGATTTGTTGGAGGTCAAAATGTATCAATCAATTTACCAAGAATGGCATTAAAAGCTGACCATGACATAGATAAATTTTATGAAGAGTTATCAAAAGCAATGGACAAAGCAGCAAGAGCACATATAATACGTCAAGATTATGTATGGAAATTAGCTAATTTGGAAAATTCACCATTAAGTTTCTATGTAAATGGAATGGATGGAAAACCATATGTAAGATTAAAAAATATTTCATATTTAATTGGAATAGTAGGATTAAATGAATGTATATATAATTTAATAGGAAAAGAAATGCATGAAACAGATGAAGCATATTCACTATCACTTCAAGTAATATCATATATGTATCATGAAACTAAAAAGCTATCAGCAAAATATGGAATAAACATGAAATTAGAAGAAACACCAGCAGAATCAACAGCAGGAAGATTTGCAAAATTAGATGTAAAAAAATATGGAGACAAAGCATTTGTCAAGAAAAATGAATTTGGAATGTATTATACAAATTCAGTACACTTTGCAACAGACAGTGATGTAGACTATATAACAAGATTAATGAAACAATCAAAGTTCCATAACTTAGTGGAAGCAGGAAGTATGATACACATTTGGGGAGGAGAAAACAGTCCAGATCCAAAAGCAATATATGAATTAATAAAAACAACATGGGACAACACAAAATGTGTACAATGGGTATTATCACCAGAATACACCCTATGCAAAGAATGTCATACACGTCATAATGGATTAATAGACAAATGTCCAAAATGTGGAAGTGAAAATGTAAGAGGAGTAACAAGAATAACAGGATATTATGTATTTATAGACAAATTCAATAGTGGAAAACGAGCAGAATTAGCGGACAGAAAAAGAGAAAAAATAAGTTAGGGATTTTGGGGACGGGGCTTAAAATCCCTATGCTATAAATATTATAAAAAGTAAAAAGTTAAAATATTAGGAGGAATTAATCATGTTAAAATTATATACGACAACAACTTGTCCAAGATGTCAAGCATTAAAAGGTATGTTTAAAGAAAATTCAATACCATATGAAGAAGTAAATATAGAAGAGGATTTTATGGCAAGAGCAAAATTATTAGAAAACGATATATATCAAGTACCAGCATTAGAGCTAAATGGAGTAGTGAAAGCAGGAGAAGTAGAAGAACTTTATAATTTTGGAAATGCTAAAGAAAATAATTAAAAAATAAAGGAGAATTATACTATGTTAAAGTCAGTAATATGGGCTAGCATGCTAGATTATCCAGGAAAAGTGTGTTCTTCGTTATTTTTTGAAGGTTGTAATTTTGCTTGTGAATATTGCCAAAATAAAGATATTAGTAAAGCAAGATCAATTGATTTTGAAAGAGAAGTGTTACCTAAACTACTAGAAAGAAGAGATTTTGTTAAATATATTATATTATCAGGTGGAGAATGCACAATTTCTCCAAATATACAGCAAGTAGTCGATATTTTATACGAAAATGGTTTAAAAATAGGGATACATACAAATGGATATAGACCAGAATTTTTAGAAAAAAATAAATCTAAAATTTCGTATATAGGTATGGATTTTAAGACAAGCTTTGACAAATATGAATTGATAGCTGCTAGAAAAATTGATATTGATAAGATAAAGAGAAGTGTCGATTTTATTATAAATAATATACCAGAATATGAGTTTAGAACTACAGTTTATCCAAAGTTTGTTGATGAAAATGATTGTATTAATATTGCAAAATATTTGTCTGAAAAGAATGCAAAGAAATATGTGCTTCAACAATATAAGAGAGTGGATGGAGTTGCTGTAATTCCATTTTCACCTGAAAAACTAGAAGAAATAAAAAATAAATGTAATAAATACATAAAAACAGATTTAAGGATTGGATAGCTATGCTATATTCATCTATAATTTGTAAAGATGACAAGTTATGTTATGTCATCTTTGAATTTATGTAAATTTGTGGTATAATATAGTTATAAAGTTGCTGAAAGGAGAACAAAAGAGATGGAGAAATATGGACTTCTTAGTAAGGTGAATAGATTATATTATGATGTTCATCGTACAGAAAATCTTATTATGATTAGGAGGAGGGCTGACCTGAAGATAGTTTTTGCTATGAAAAAAGTGGAGACATCTGAAAGAGAAGAAAGAAGTAAGATTTACTTTGATAGAGAATCTTTCTCTAATTTAATAAGATTATCCATCTAAAACGAAAAGTGGCGAGAGGAATGTAATTACTCCTCTTGCCATTTCCCTTTTGATTGCTATTTAGTTATAGTAATATTAATTTTTTGTAACACTATTTTCCAAAAATGTAACTATTCAGAGGTAAAATATAAAAACACTAGAGATTATTAAAATTTCT
>CAMMNR010000146.1 GCA_946498265.1 uncultured Clostridium sp.
GTGTGATATGTAACGGTGGAGTTGATGATATACAAGTTAAAGCAAATAATCGCAAGGAAGCAATGCAGATGGTTGAAGATGTGTTGCTTAAATGCGATATTTTTGGTTTTAAATCAAGTGATGAGTTTGATTTAAAAGTTAGAAAGATAAGAAAGAGGAGATATATATAATGAATAAATATGATATTAAGTCATTAGAACGAAAATTAGAAAAATGTAAGAGTATGTCATTAGATGATGTAAGTCTTAATGACGTTGATGAAATAACAGACATTAAAATAGATAAGAGAAAATCAAGTAATGAAAGAATACTTGATTTTTTAAATAAAGTAAAAAATCCTTATATTTTTAAAGTTAAAGGTAAATTAGTAAGGATAAGGTTCTCTGATACAGAAAAAACTGCTGATGATTGTTTGACTAACGTACTAAAAAATTTATATAGATAGTCAAGTCTGCAAAACTAAAATTTCCACCTTCGTAAAAAAAACAAATTTGAATTATGATTTATTCATAATTTGAAAGGAGGAGGTGAAAATGGCAGGTCGTGGAAATAAAAAGCAGAGTAGAAAAAATGATGAAAATAAGAGATGGCTACTAGGTGTATATGGAAGAAGATCATTTGATGATGGAGAAAATAGTGAATCTTATACTATTAAAAATCAAAAGGCATTAATAGAATCTTTTATAGAAAATCTGCCAAATGTAGAAATTGAAGATTATTATATTGATGATGGATATACTGGTACTAATTTTGAAAGACCGGGATTTAAAAGAATGTTACAAGATGTATTAAATGGTAAAATAAATGGAATTATTGTAAAAGACTTATCAAGGTTAGGGAGAAATCATAAAGAGGTTGGAAAATATATTGAAGAAATATTTCCAATATATGATATAAGAATTATCTCTGTAAATGATAATGTTGATTCGTATTTAGACCCAGAATCAATAAGTAGTTTGATAGTACCAGTAAAAAATCTTATGAATGAAAATTATTCAAGGGATTTGTCAAAAAAGGTTTCTAGTGCTTATGAAATTATGGCAAAGGGTGGACAATTTGTTGCAGGAACTCCACCTTATGGATATATGTTAGACCCAGAAGATAAACATCATTTAATACCAGATCACAACGAAGTAGATGTAGTAAAAAAAATATTTGATATGGCTTTATCAGGGAGTGGTCGACCAACGATTTGCCAGTATCTTAATGATAATGGAATTTTGTGCAGAAAAGAATTACAAAGGAGGAAAAAAAGAAAACTTACATTAGAACCTTTTGAAATAAAGTCACAATATTTATGGAGTACATCTACAATTGGTAGAATGCTTCATAATGAAGTGTATATCGGAAATCTAGTACAATTAAAAACTACAAGGGCTACTTTTGGATGTAAAAAAATTATTTCTAAAGATGAAGATGAATGTGTTCGCTCTGAAAACACTCACGAGGGAATAATACCCAAAGAAGATTTTTATAAAGTTCAAACCATAATAAAGCAAAATGATAAAAAGAAAACACATAATACACCAATAAACTACTCAATATTTAGGGGAATACTGAAATGTGCCGATTGTGGCAGAGCAATGACCAAACAAGAAGATTTTAGAGGCAAACGACAACTTTCAAACTATTTTTGTATGAGTTATTTGCAAGTAAGTAAATCTTGTTCATCACATAAGATAAAAACAAGTGATTTAGAAACTGCAGTATTAGAGGCAATTCAAGTACAAGTGAAATTAGTAATTGAATTAGAAAAAAGTTTGTCTAAACTGTATTTTAAGAATAATCAGAGTTCTATCGAAAATGAATATAAAAATAATGTAAAAATTTCAGAAATAAAAATATCTAATTTAAAAGAGCAAAAGAGAAAATATTATGAGGAATGGAAATTTGATAAATTAGAAAAAAGTGAATTTATTAAATTATCTGAAGAAATCGAATCTAAAATTGCCAAGTTAAATGAGGACATAGAATTATATACATCAACATATAGGGAAAACATAAAGAAAATCAGAAAAAATGATTATTGGATAGGTCATTATAAGAGAAATAGAAGAATTAAAAATCTTTCAAAAGAAGTCTTAAATGAATTAATAGAAGTTATCTATGTTAGAAAAGATGGTAGCCTAGACATTAAATTCAAATATCAAGATGAATATTTAGGATTAATAAATTATTTAGAAGAGGAGGAAGCAAAAATCAATGAAGAAATGGAAAATAGGGATTTATCGCAGGCGTTCATTTGATGAAAGAAATGAAGAAGAATCAAATAGTGTTGCTAATCAGAAAAGGCTTATAGATGATTATTTACTTGACAAAAATGATATAATTGTATATAAAGACTACGTTGATGATGGATATACGGGAACAGATTTTAATAGACCGGGATATAAAAGAATGCTTAATGATATTAAAAATAGAAAAATAAATGGTGTAGTAGTAAAAGATTTATCAAGGTTGGGAAGAAATTATATAGAAGTCGGAAATTTTATTGATGAAATAGTACCACAATACAGTTTGAGATTTATTTCAGTAAATGATAATGTCGATTCTATTAAAAATCCTAATATAATGCAGTCATTAGAAATACCATTTAAAAATCTTCTAAATGAAAGTTATTCTAAAGATTCATCAAAGAAAATGAGAACAGCATTAAAAGCCAGCAAAAAGTCAGGTAATTTTATAGGAAAAATTGCTCCTTATGGATACTTGAAAGATCCAGATGATCCACATAAACTCATTATAGATAAAGACGCTGCAAATGTAGTAAAAAGAATATTTGATTTAGCTTTAAAAGGTAGAAGCAAACAGGAAATAGTAGAAGAATTAACTAACAATAATATCTTGACACCAAGTGTTTATTTAAAAGAAAAGTATAATATAAAAGTTAGTAGAATTAGTCGTAGATGGAATACTAAAATGTTAGATACCATATTACAAAATAAAACATATATTGGCTCACTTGTTCAATGTAAGAGAACGAGAATAAGTCATAAAACACACAATATGGTAAGAGTTGCTGAAGATGAGTGGGTTGTTTCAAAGAAAAGACATAATGCTATTATTAAAGAAGAAATATTTAATCAAGTACAGGATATTTTATATAATAGAAATGTCAGAGTAAATAAAGAAGGAAAATTTTATAAATATACTGGTTTTTTAAAATGCTCAGAGTGTGGTGCCAATCTATATAGGAAAACTAAAATAAAAAACAATAAGGAAAAAGTATATTATTACTGTAGCACTTATTATAATACCAGACAATGTAATAAACATTATATACAAGAAAAAGAACTGGATGAAGTTGTTTTAGAAATTTTAAATCAACATATAGAATTGGTATGTGATATTAGTAATAAGATTGAAGATGTTATTTCAGTTTCAAGAGTAGAGTATAATGCTAAATTAAAAGAAATTAGAATAAGCGAAATAGAAAAAGAATTAGAAAAATATCAAGTATTACTAAACGAATTGGTAAAAGACTACCGATGTGACTTCATATCACAAGAAGATTATGATGATTTTAAACAAAAATATTTATATGAAATAAATAAATTAAATATGGAGAAAGAAAATTTAGAAATCAGTAAAATTAATTCCTATAATTTGGATTGGATAAATAACTTTAAAAAAACAGGAAAAATAAAAACGATAGACAGAAATATTGTAGATAGTTTTATTAAAGATATATTTGTTAATAATGAAAAAGGTGTAGATATAATATTTAGGTATAAAGACGAATATGAAAATGCAGAAAGGTATCTAAAAAGTAAAAACAATGTGGTATAATATATAAGGAAAAACACTTGATTTAATTAAAAATTTAGTGCGAAAGGAGTAGAATTTTTATGAAGAACAATGAAATACAAGGGGGGTTGCATAAAAGTGTAATCAACTGGTACCCAGGTCACATGCTAAAAACAAAGAAGCAGATAATAGAGGACTTAAAATTAATAGATGTAATTATTGAAATATTGGATGCACGTATACCAATTGCTAGTCAAAATCCTGATATAAAGCAAATAACAGCGAATAAAAAGAAAATAATTGTATTAAATAAAAGTGATTTACCAAATGAAGTTGAAACAAAAAAGTGGATAGAATTTTTTAAGAAACTGGAAATTACAGCAATTGCGACAGACTCAAATCTTGGAAAGGGTATTAAACAAACATTAAAGTTAGTACAAGATATCATGCAAGAAGAATTAGAAAAAGCTACTATGAAAGGAATAAAAAATAAAAACATTAGAATAATGATTTGTGGAATTCCAAATGTTGGTAAATCATCATTTATAAATAGAATGATAAATAAGAAATCAGCAGAAGTGGGAAATAGACCAGGCGTTACAAAACAAAAACAATGGGTTAGAATATCAACAAATATAGAACTATTAGATACACCAGGTGTTCTATGGCCAAAATTCGAAAATCAAGATATATCTTTAAAATTAGCTTATACAGGAACAATTAAAGATGAGTTATTAGATAAAACAGAAATTGCATATAATTTGTTAAAATATTTAGAAAAAAACAATAAAAAAGAACTTTTTGAAAGATATAAATTGACAGACCAAGAAATTAATAGTATAATATCTGAAGATGATGACACAATTAAACTTATGAATTTAATTGCAAAAAAACGTGGTGCAATTATTTCAGGTGGAGAAATAGATTATGAGAGGACATCAGCTATAATATTAAACGATTTTAGAACTGGAAAAATAGGAAGAATAACATTGGAGAAGGTAGATGGATAATAGAGGAAAAGTAAATACAATGTCACCATTAACATGGGCATATGTAGGAGATGCAGTATACGAATTATATATACGAAATCATCTAGTAGAAACAACGA